>PUKQ01000278.1 GCA_003550565.1 Syntrophomonadaceae bacterium | reverse complement strand
TATAATGCTGTGGTCACCGATTTTAGCATTATCAAGTACCATCGCCCCAATCCCGATGACACAATATTTACCAATCGAAGCTCCGTGAACAATGGCTCCGTGGCTAATAATACTATTGTTGCTAATGGTTATGGCTGTCCCCTGGGCTGCCTCAATAACTGCATTTTCCAGGATCATTGTTCCCTTTTTTAAAACGATCTGCGCTTCATCTGCCCTGATTACCGCTCCCGGCCATATGCCCACCCCTTCTTCTACTATAATATCACCGATTAAAGTAGCCTGGGGGTCAACGTAAATCCTATTTGCCAAAACCGGTTTTTTACCTTCGTATTCGATTAAGTTCAATTTAGAGCCTCCTTGAATCAATATTGTAGTTTCAACATTGAGGAATTTTGTTGGTTTTATTTTTCGAGATTGTTGTTTAATAACCCTGCAAAAAAATTACTTTGCTGTATATTAAACAATAGGATTAATAAAAGATTTTGATAAGGTATTTGCAGTCACGACATATTATGTTAACAAAAATTTAATAAATAAAAGAAGGGATTTTAAAATACATATAGAACAATTTAATTACGTCATAGAAATAAAGTTTCGATTATAGTAATTAAGTGAAATTTTATAAAGTAGTGCTTGATAGGTTAATATATTTAAGTTTAACCAGGCTAGTTGAACTAATTTAATTAAAGAGGCGTGGGTCTGATTTTTTCGAAATTGACAACTATAATTGTACCGGTTAAGATAAAAGCACAAATAATTAATAAAATAAAATAGGAAGTCAAGTATTAAGCAAGAAATAAATGCTTGTTTACCATTATAGATTATATTTAATCAGGATAATGGTTTTATTGTAAGGTACTAATCTTTGTAAGTTGTATTATTGAAAGGGGGGTAGTATATAGAAAAACAGTGAAAAGTATAATCTATTGTTTAAAAGTTGGGCAAATTTACACCAGAAAGTAACAACAAATTTTTAAAAGGGGGATTTTGAAAGATGTTTGTGAAAAAATGGCTTTACCCGGTTTTAGTGCTTTTGCTTATTGTTTCTATGGTAGCAGTTATGGGCTGTGAGGCAGACGAGGAAGTAGTAGATGAACCGGATGAAGAACCTGTAGAAGAGCCGGACGAAGAACCTGATGAAGAACCGGTAGAGTCGGTTACGATTTCGTTTGTTGCAGCTATTCCTTTAACAGGGATCAATGAAATTATCGCAACTGACATTCAGGAAAATATTGAAGAATACACTGACGGAAGAATAGAGGTAGATTTGTACTTCGACGGGGTTTTAGGCGGTGAAATGGACCACCTGGAAATGCTTGTGGACGGCGAGATCGAACTGGCCTTGAACTACCTGCACGATACCAGGTATGCCGAGCACCTTGCTGCACATCACGTACCTTTTCTGTTTCCCAGTTTTGATGCATTGTATGAATATTTGAACCATCCCGAGATTGCCGAAGAAAGAGGTCAGATTTTTAGAGATAATAATATAGAATATATTGATACCTGGGGAACCGGTCCACGCAGGATCACTTCCAACCAGTACTTTACAAATGTCGAAGAAATGGAAGGCCTGCGCATCAGGATGCCTGAAATTCCAATGTGGGTGCGTATTTATGAAGAATTAGGCACTGACCCGACACCGATCGCTGCTCCTGAGATTTTTGAATCCCTGGAAGCAGGGGTTATCGATGCCCAGGAAAACTGGATTGCTAACATTCACGGACGCAGAATGGATGAGGTCCAGGATTACGTTATGGATACCGACCACCTGCAGATGAGTTTCTGCGTATTGGCCAACAAGGATTTCTACGATGATTTGGACCCGGAAATCCGGGAAGCCTTTGTGCAGGCGATTGAAGATGCATGTGCCGCGTTACCTCCGCATGTAGAGGAGGAAAATGAACGGCTGATGGAAGAACTTCAGGAACGAGGTATGGAATTTGTCCAAGTAGATCGCGAGCAAATGGTAGAAGTTGCATGGCCTGCAATTGAATCCGTAGCAGAAGATTTCCTCGATGAAAATGCCTGGGAAATTGCAAGAGAGATTGCAGAAGAGCACGCTGAATAAGATTTTGGTTTAATGGTTGGTACGGGGGAGGTTATTAACCTACCTTCCCCCGTATTAGCTAAAGAATCATTGTAAATTGGGCGGAGGTGTGGCCATTGACAGAAGATATGATTGAAAAGGAAGAACAGGAGCAATTTAAATCGATAGGGATGTCCTATATTAAGGAGCCGAGCAAATACCGGGCTCCTTTGGATAAATTTCTTGATCATTTTATTACGATTTTATTTATTTTTATGACTGTTATTATCCTTTTAAACGTGTTCTCCAGGTTTTTGCCTTTCGTGATATACTGGGCAGAAATTTCTGCGCGGATGGCAGGTTTTTGGATTACTTTTGTCGGAGCGGCAATATTGGTTCAAAAAGGGGAACACATCAGGGTTAATTATTTTGATGAGAAGATTACCAAAACAGGGTTGTATGAATTCTATGTGCTCTTAAGTAATATACTGATCCTGGCTATTGGCGTTGGAATCTTGTACGGTTCATATTTACAGGTGCTTAGAATTTGGCCTGAATATATTACGGCCTGGCCCGTAGTTCGTTATTATTGGTGGTGGCTTGCACCCTTAGTCGGAATGGTGTTTTTAAATATTTATGCAGTAATTAACCTTGTGGTAATTATTAAAAGTATAATTGCCAGAAAAAAAGAAGTTACTATGTCCAGCGATGAAGGGGGCCAGTAATTCGACATGGAAGAATTTGTTATTTCAATCATTATACTTTTAGTTCTTTTGTTTCTTGGTGTTCCCGCATCTTTTAGCATATTAACAGGCAGTTTTGTTTTTTTTATTTTAAGCAGGGGATTTTTAGATATTCCATACGCTCAAATTACTCGGAGTTTGGTATATGGAATAGACAGTTTTCCTTTGCTGGCCATACCAACGTTTATATTAATGGCCCATATTTTAACCGATGCCAGGGTAACCCCCTTGATCTTTGATTTCTGCCATAAATGGGTTGGCCACTTAAGAGGCGGTTTGGCTCATGTAAATATAGTAGCCAGTATGATTTTTGCTGGGAAATCGGGGTCTGGGACTGCCGATGTTGCCGGCATAGGCAGAATTCTCTACCAGAACATGGTTGAAGGAGGATATGATAAAAGGTACGCTGCAGCAATTACTGGTGCATCTTCGGTAGTCGGGCCGATTATCCCGCCAAGTATTCCTGCAGTTATGTATGCAGTAATTGCAGAGCTCTCCGTTATTGATCTTTTTCTGGCTTGCCTGGGACCAGGTTTATTAATCGGTTTTGCCCTTTTAGTCCAGGTGACAATTATTGCTAAGGTAAAGAATTTAAATATAACTCCCAGGGCGGATATTTTAACCCGTTTCAGAAGTACGTACAGGGCTATACCTCCGTTAATGGTTCCGGTTGTGCTTATCGGTGGAATATTGAGCGGACAGTTTACTGCCACTGAATCAGGTGCTATGGCCGCTTTTTTAGCAGTCATTTTGGGGGTTATTGTATACAGGACTATCGGCTTTAAAAAACTTTATGCTACTTTTCAAAGAACTGCCAACGATACAGCTAAAATTATGATCCTGGTTGCTGTTTCCTCTCTTTTTTCATGGATCCTTGCCAGGTACCGGGTGCCTGTTATAATAGCAGAAAATCTTTTAGGGGTAACTGAAAATGTGTTTATCTTAGTGGGGTTATTTATGATGTTCCTGTTAATCGTTGGTTGCTTTATATCCGTGGTTGTGGCAGTTAACCTGGTTACTCCGATAATGGCGCCCATGGCTGTAGCCTTAGGATTGGATCCCTTAGCTTTCGGAGCTATGACCATAATCATATTGAGTATCGGTAATTTAACCCCGCCGTTTGGAGTTTCACTATATGTCTTGGCGGATTACACAGAAATACCATTTATTACCTTAGCCTGGTATATAGTACCATTTCTTATAACAATTTTTAGTATAGGGGTTTTAACTATAGCATTTCCAGCTATCCCTAATTTTATACCTTCATTGGTTAATTAAGGGTTACTTCAGATGTAGCATTAGGGTATTGGGGGGATTATTTACTTTTTAGATGTAAAGCAATTTCTTAAATAGTAATACGTAATTTATATTAAGATTTATTTGTCAGGAGGCTAAGCAATGCAACTTCCTAAAGTAGCTAACGTTACAGATGTTGGTTGTAGAGATGGGTTTCAAATGGAAAAAGAGTTTATTCCCACAGAAGAAAAGATTAATATCGTAAACAGGTTATCGAAGCTGGGCTTTAAAAGAATCCAAATAACTTCTTTTGTCAATCCTAAAGCAGTGCCTCAAATGAAAGACGCAGCTGAAGTGGTTTCTAAAATTAACAGGGAGCCTGGAGTTACATATTCTGCGCTGACTCCTAATCTGAAAGGTGCAAATAATGCTATCGATGCTAATGTTGATGAATTAGATGTATTTATGTCAGTCTCTGAGAGCCACAATAAGGCAAATGTTCGGATGCAAGTATCAGATTCTGTTAATGCAATAAGCGATATCATTGCTTTGGCCAAAGAACACAATAAGCCTGTATGGGTAAACCTGGCAACTTCCTTTGGCTGTCCTTTTGAAGGAGAAGTGTCAAGTAAAAACGTGTTAAATTTAGCTGATAAATTTGTAAGCCTTGGAGCTTCCGGTGTAGTACTGGCAGATACAACCGGGATGGCTAACCCGGTTCAAGTTTACGAATTGGTCAGTGAATGCATGAAGAATGTCTCCGCCGATAAGATTTGCCTACACTTCCACAATACCAGAAATATGGGGATGGCAAATATCCTGGCAGGTCTCCAGGCAGGAGTTAACAACTTTGAGGCTGCTCTTGGTGGTCTGGGAGGTTGTCCCTTTGCTCCAGGGGCCTCCGGTAATGTTTCCACAGAAGACGTGGTTCATATGCTTGAAGAAATGGGAATTGATACCGGGATTGATATAAATGGATTGCTTGAGACTGCGCGGTACCTCGAAAAAATTATAGGTCGCCCCCTTCCGGGGCAGGTTATGAAAGCCGGACAAAGCTGTGACCTGCACCCCATGCCAGGCAGTTAAGGTTTAGATCACACAACATAATAATTTAAATTATATACTTCAAAGGAGTGTAACTATTATGAACGGAAAAGACAAGCCGTTGGAAGGTCTTAAGGTGTTGGAAATTGGAACTACAATAGCAGGTCCTACTTGCAGTCACATACTTGCTAATTTTGGCGCTGAAGTAATTAAGATCGAGCCACCTGGAAAAGGAGATCCAATGCGGGTATGGGGCCAGGCGCAAAAAGAAGATCGGGGCCTTTGGTGGCTATCGCTTAATAGAAATAAAAAGTGTATAACTTTAAATATGCGAGATCCGGAAGGCCAAAAGATTGCTAAAAAGTTAGTGGAAAAAGTGGATATAATGGTTGAAAACTTCCGGCCCGGCAAAGTTGAAGAATGGGGTATGGGTATTGATGATCTTAAAAAAATAAACAAGGGTATTATTTTGGTTCGGATCTCGGGATACGGACAAACCGGCCCATATCATGAACGGCCGGGTTTTGGTGGAGGTGCAGAAGCACTGGGCGGATTGCGTTATATAACCGGGTACCCTGACCGGCCGCCTGTTAGGGTTGGGGTTGCGATTGGTGATACGGTTGCTGCTATGCAAGGTGCTATCGGGGCTT
>PUKQ01000155.1 GCA_003550565.1 Syntrophomonadaceae bacterium | reverse complement strand
TTATTTTGGAAAATAAGGGAGTGACCGGCATGGCAATTGATACATGCCGGTTAAAAACAGAGGTTGGGGTGAAAGAATTCTTTGGAACAGACAATCAAAACGGCGGAAGAAGCAATAAATAAAAAAGATTGGCCGGCAGCGGTAAAATGTTTGCGAGATGTTTTAGACGATCCTGCGGCGACGGCGCCGGCACCGGTTTATGTTAAGCTTTCCCAGGCACTGCGCCATATTTCTGCTTATGAACATGCAGAAAAAGTAATTAAGGAGGGGAAGGAAAAGTACCCGGGCGATACCGGTATTTTTACCGAGCATGCATTAATAAGCTTGATGAAAGAAGGAATGCCGGCAGTTATAGATGAATGGAAGACTTTTCTTAAAGAACATGGTGAGCAACTGCAAGAAGATTCCGCTGAATTTTTTAAGGACTGGAAGGTGGTAGCAAAAAAATACAAAAAAAGTGAATTTGCGGCGGCTTATAAACGGATGGTCAAGGTTTATCGCAGATATGATCCTGCTGCGGCAAAAAAAATCGTGCAAAAAGGACTGGAAAACCTTCCCCATGAATTGATTTTATTAAAAGAAAGCGTGAAAATTAATGCCCTGCTGGAAGATTGGGACGGGCTTTGTCTTTCCTGGCAGGAATTGTGGGAAAAACACAACGACGACAAGCAAATTCGGAGGTTTATCTATAAGAAAGATGCCCGCCCTGAAGATTTAGAGGTACAGAAGAAATTATTCCTGTTTTTAATTAATTCGTCCGGCATAAGTGTTCATCACAAATTAAATAGTATTACCGCTTTTGCCTATAAATCCATTGAGTCTGTTAGCGCCCGTGATGTAAGCTATGCCAAACAATTAATAGAAAATAATCTCTACCTGGTGGAAAAACTGGAGTATGATGACAATATCAGACGTCATAAAACTCATGTTTATTATTCCATGTATCTGGCATATTGCCATACCCTGGTCTATAATAGGGAATTTGAAGAACTAAAAAAGGTTTGCCGGGGTTTGTTTGATGAGTTAGGCGCCCTGGACATTTCAAATCAAACGAAAGGTTTTTATCAAACTTATGCATGTTTGGCCTGCTTGTTGGGCATATACTATTATTTATCATTTTGTGATAACGATATTGAAGAAATGAAAAAAATAATAGAGGTTTCCGTGGAGATAACTAAAAAAGTATCTTTTCAAATGGATTACCATCTTGTAAAATTTGTAGAATATGCCTATGCGGTGGGGACAATTTCCGAGATGTGCCCTCTGCAAATATATCTGGAAGAAGGCGTTTATAAGCTTGGCTATAGTGGCAATGATAAAGATTATTTTATGAATAGGTTTTTGCCCCGCTGCGTTCACGCCAAGAGAAAAGAAGAAATAATGGAAAGCTTTTTAAGTTATTTAGAGCAAAAGCGGGAACATTTGCAGTAATCGTAAAGAGCTTTGGGCCTGGTTAACATAAATAACAGTAATCTTTTGCAGCTTTTTTTAAAGATGAGGATAGCTTTGCAGGCAGCAGCCAGAGGCAGTTCTTGAAGTTGCAAAATACCCTATTTATTATTTTAAGGTGGTAACTGATAATGAAAATATCAGCTTCTATTTTTGCGGTAGAAAAGGATTTTATAGCATATGCCAACCAGTTAAAATATTCAGGAGTGCATTCTCTCCATTTGGACTACTTGGAGGGGCTTGATGCTCCTATCAAACTGCAAGATTTACCGGATTTTGGCCTGGAAGTTGAATTGCCCCTGGATGTTCATTTAATTCAGTCATCATTGGCTGAAGGGGATATATTTTATTTAAACAAAGCGCTGGTGAAATACTTAACGGTGCAGTATGAAAATTTAGTTAATAAAAATGAGCTGGACATGCTCCATGAATTTAATGGCATTTGTGGAATCGGTATAACTTCCCACACTTCGCTGGAAGTAATTGAAGAATTAAAAGAAAAAATCCAATATGTGATGGTTATGTGTAGTGATCCCGGGGTTTCCGGGAGCAAATTTGATGAAAGCAACATCGAGAGAATTAAGTATATAAGGAAGCAGTATCCCAATTTGCCCATTCATGTGGACGGGGGCATTGAAAACATAAATGGCATAACCATGAAAGAACTCAAGGTAGATTTGGTAGTTAGCGGTTCCTATATTGCCCGGGCTAAAAATTTGTATGAAAATGTTTTTAGATTAAAATATGCCAATGACTGCAGTCTAAAAGTCTCGCAAATAATGATAGAAAAACCTTCTCTCCCTATTGTAAGTGAAGAAGAGTCGTTTATTAACATCATTAGCCAAATTAACAGGTATAAAATGGGCTTGGCGTTTGTGGTTAGCGGGGAAAATCGCTTTAAAGGTGTTATTTCCGATGGAGATATCAGAAGGGCCTTTATAGATTATAATAAGGAAACATTTGACAAAAAAGCCGGGGAAATAATGAATAATGATCCTTTTTATGTGAACAGTGAGATGACGGTTATAGAAATGATTAATAAAATTGCCGGTGCCCAAAAGGGAGTGCTGGTAATACCGGTGCTAAAAGACAGTGAAAACTTGGTGGGAGCCATTGACCTAAATAGCTAAAAAAAGAATAATTTTAAATGAGGTGCAAAAAATGGGGCTATTAAGTGAAAGAGATGATAATACTTTAGGGCATAGCATTGACTTGGACAATGGGATTAACATTAATTCTCATAATTGTGTAACGATTGCCGGTCCCTGTGCGGTAGAAAGCAGAGATCAAATCATGAGGTCCGCCGATTTTATGGCTGAGATGGGCATCAAAATCTTTCGCGCCGGAGCTTTTAAGCCAAGGACTGACCCCTATAAGTTTCAGGGTTCCGGTAGTAAGGGGTTGCAGTGGCTTGATGAAGTCAGATCTCAATATGGCTTAAAAATTATAAGTGAGGTCACCGATTATACAAACTTTAAAGAAGTTAGTGAAGTGGTGGATATTTTGCAAATAGGGGCGAAAGCAATGTACAACCATGCCCTCTTAAAAGAAAGCGGCAAAAGTGCCAAGCCGGTTTTATTGAAAAGATTTTTTGCCGCCACCGTGGATGAATTATTAAAAATGGCGGATTATATATTATTAAACGGAAACGAGAACCTCATGCTATGTGAAAGAGGCATCAGAACTTTTGAAACTTCAACCAGGTTTACTTTAGATTTGTGTGGAGCGGTGGTGATTAAGGAAAGGTCGCGCCTTCCTTTATTTTTAGACCCGTCCCATGCCATGGGAAAAAGTTTCGGCGTGCCCCCGTTGGCAATGGCCTGCGCTGCCATGGGTTGTGAAGGGCTGATGATAGAAGTGCATCCCGAACCGGGGGAAGCCAGGTGTGATCAAGATCAAGCCCTATCGCATAGTGAGTTTAAAGAGCTATACCCTAAGCTTAAAAGAATTTGTAATGAAATTGGGAGAGAACTGGTATGAATAAAAAAATAATTGCTTTTGTGCCTGCGCGGGGGGGAAGTTCACGGATTCCTAAAAAAAATTTACAAAAGATAGGGGGCATACCCTTATTTTTAAGGGCATGCTATAACCTTGCCCGGGTAATTTCAAAAGAAAACATCGTTGTGGATTCCGACAGTGAAGAGATATTATCAATTGCAGCCGAAAATGGTTTTCAACAATTAAGCAGGCCCTCGCATCTGGCTACTAATGATACTGACGGAAATGCATTTTTTAGGTGGGAAACGTCAAATTATCCCGATGCGGATATTTATATACAGCACTTGCCGCCCATGCCATTTTTATCAAAAAGCACCATTGAAGAAGCACTTCATTTAATCTGCAGCAGGGGTTTTGACTCCATAGTTGCGGTGGGGAGAGAAAAATTTTACCTGTGGGATCCTGAAGAATCCCGGCCTAAATATAATTTAGACAGCATTCCGAATAGCTTTACCCTGGAAGAAACGGTTTATGAAAGCATGGGTTTTTATGTCATCCACAGGGACGCTCATTTCAAGACCGGGAGGAGAATCGGTGAAGATTATGCTTTTTTAAATTTGCCCAAGATTGAACAATTAGACATAGATTACCCCGAAGACCTTGAGCTTGCATGCGCCGTTGAATCCGGACTGGCCTTTGACAGCCCTTATAAAAGCATTAATCTCTTATTGGGGGCGAAAAAAGAAATATTAAAAAATTGCCGGGCTATTTTTTGCGATGTAGACGGTGTTTTAACAGATGGCAAGATGGTCTATTCCGAGGGAGGGGATGAGTTAAAAAATTTCCATACCAGGGATGGAATCGGCGCCCGGATGCTTAAAAAAGCCGGATATAAATTGGCCATGATCAGTTCGGGCATTAATGAACAGCTCATTCATAAGAGGGGAAGCTTTCTGGGGTTCCATGCCATAAGTTCGGGAATGGAACCTAAAAAAAACAGGATTACTGCTTTAACAAGTGAGTTGGGCATTGAGCCCGGGGAAATACTATATTTGGGCGACGATATAAACGACCTGGACTTTATGAATGAATGTGGTTTTACAGTTTGCCCTCAAGATGCGCATTACAAAGTTAAGGCAGCGGCGGATTTGATATTGGAGAAAAAAGGTGGGGAAGGCTGCTTAAGAGAATTGGCAGATTACTTGTTGGAAGGGGTACTTAAATGATTAACCATCAAAAATTGTGTGCGGGATTATTTTCCGATGCCCTGGATAAATTGGGTTATAAGAATCAGGTAATCACCGGTTTTAAATTAAATAATTCCGGATTAAGTGCCCTGGGAAGGGCGAGGACTCTAAAGATCCAGACCCTGGAAACCGACGATGAGAACTTACAATTGGGTTTATCTTTTTTAGGTAATTTAAGGACGGGGGAAATTTTAGTGGTAAGTGGCAGCAGTAAATTTGCATATTTTGGCGAAATGATGACCCGGCTTTCTTTACGCCGGGGCATAAACGGCGTTTTTATAGACGGCTTAACCAGGGATACTAAATTTACATGTCATCGCTGCAGCCTGCCTATTTTAGCCAGGGGATATTCCCCCGTGGACATTAAAGGCAGGGGCAGGGTAAGTGAAGTTGATATAAGCGTTGAAGTTGAGGGAGTAGAAATTTCCCCCCATGATCTGATCTATTTTGATCAAGATGGGCTGGCAGTTGTCCCTAAAGAAATCGAAAAGGAACTCATAAAAGAAATAGAATGGGGCCTTAAAGAAGAAGAAAGAATAATCGGCCTCATTAATAAAGATGTTACCGTAGAAGACATTTTAAAATCGGTAAAAGAGTTTTAGTTAATTGGCGGTTGGAGGGAGTTTTAAAGTTAAAAAGATAGATATCATTAATTTAAAATTTAGGGGACAATTTTGAGCCGGCAAAATAGCTGCTGCAGCCATTAATCAAAAAAATTGGCACGATGCACAGGGGTAAAGATGGATTATAAGAGCGCTTCCGAAAAAAAAGGGGAACATAAACAAAAGACCGTAGCGATAATCGTTTGGGATATCTCTCACAACGCTTTGGGGCGGGGATACATGCTCGCGGATATCCTTTCCCGGGATTTTGAAGTTAAAATTGTGGGGTTTATTTTCGGCAAATACGGCTACTCTATCTGGGAACCTTTAAAAGATCTTAATATACCGGTGGTAAAGTATTCAGGCTGCCAGTTCCCTTATTTTACTTACTGCTTGGAGGCAATCGCTGAAGAAATAGAAGCGGACGCAGTTTTGGTAAGTAAACCCAGATTGCCTTCCTTGCAGTTGGGCTTACTGATGAAATACAGGTATAACAAGCCCCTGCTTTTGGACATTGATGATTATGAATTGGGTTTTTTTGCAAGCAGGGAAAAAGGCCCGGAAGAGGATGACATCTTCAGGCCTTATGGAGAAGCGTGGACCTGGTTCTG
>PUKQ01000195.1 GCA_003550565.1 Syntrophomonadaceae bacterium | reverse complement strand
TATTCATGATCCCTCCTGGCCGTAATGCCAACCCATTCCTGAATTTCATCTTCCGCCCAGGAGATATGCGGGTCAACCGCTACATATGTATTTTCATCACTCCAACAGGAAGCTTCTTTTCTGATCTTTAAAGGAAAATCGGTCTCCGAAAGGGCCTTTCCCACTACTTGAAGCCTTTTTTTAATATCCGGAGTTATTTCCACCGTTTACAACCTCTCTTTTTAATCTATTGCACGAAAAGTTCTCTCATAAAGTGCTTTTTGGGGATACAAATAAAAGCATAGCTAAAATGCCACGTAACTGCGAGCTTGCATCCTTTCTACGATGTAGTTATCTATGTCTTCGTCACTCTTACTCACATGCTTTAAGTTCTTTAGCAGATGCTCATACATTTCATGCCTTAAGTTCATATCCCTTATCTCCATCCAGGTCTTCAGAGAAGGGCTTTTCCTTTCCGTCCGGTATGGCACTGCACTGTTGTTCCTTTTCTTGTCGTAAATATATTTCTTGCAAGGCTCTTCTTTCGGATGTCTATTTAACGGATCAAACATTTCTTTGATATAAAACCGGATTGCCCTGCTGTCCAGTACCATCGAAGCAGCCTTCATCACAGCAGTCGGTTCCCCAAACAACTGGCGGAACCTTTCATCAGCTTTCCGAACTCGCCTTCTTACCACACCATTGGGAGCAAACCGGTCCAGGGGCTGGAGCAGTAACCAAACCAACCCGGACTGCTTTTTAAAAAACTTAGACTTATGCTCGCGCATAACCGGGTTAGCCGAGCGCATGCAGTACTCATAACCATTCATGGTAACTTCTAAACGGCGCAGTAAGCACGGCCCCCATGTTTTGTAGAGCAAGTCATAGCCGTACTCGGTAAGGTTCAAAGTCTCATGGGGTTCCAACGCTACGTTCTTCTGGGAACCGCTCCAAAAATGCACATCTTCCCAGGGAACATCATAAACCCGGCCTTCTTCTTTCATCCTGGTCCACAATTCCGTCCCCGGAAACGGTGACAACCTCGTTAATTGCTGATACGTAGGCTTTAAAGATACTAAGTAGTTCAGATCCTCATAAATGTTCGCATGATGGTGGAAATCCCATCCGCATATCCAGGCCCCTACTGTCCGAACCCCCATGCTGTGCAGATTATCAAAAACCATGCGGGCATCCACTTCATCTCGTTTCTCATAACCATGATCGCCGGCATACTTGGATTCCACCCCGATAAATATCGTTCCGGCCCCGATCTCACCCAATGCGTCCCAACCGTACTCTTTTGCAAACTCCCCGATATAGTCTATGGAACCAAAATAAAATATGTCGAGATTTTCAATTACGCTGGGATTATCCAGCCAATATTCCCTGATTTCGTTCAGGTACTCCGGGAAACGAAAATGGTCTTCTTCAATTAGAAACATCAGGACTATCTCCGGGAAGTGCTCATGGTAAAGTTTTATATGTTCTACCAGTTCACGCGGGGAAAGCATTTCTATGCGTTTTTTGTCAAACATAGCCGTAGTGGAGCAAAAGTCACATCCCCCTATACAACCGAGACCGGTAATCAAAAAACCTATATTCCCCTGAGGATGCAAGTTTAAAAACGGGGGAGCAGCACCCGCACGGGGCATTAGCCGTTGGGAAATAGGACGATGGGGTTCTTCTCCCAGATATTCCCGCAGAAACTTCACTCCCTCTCCAAGGATTACGTGATCCACATAGCGCTTTTGCGTTTCCGCATCATAGCTGGCAGCAAAAGCCTGGGCTGCATAAGAACCCAGCATAATCACACTCTGCGGTGATTTGGCACGGATGTACTCGCACATCTTCAGGACATTATCGAGATGCGGAGGGAAAGCGCTTATACCGATGATATCGTATCCTTTTTCCACTTCCCTGGTGAAATCCTCCCACCGTGGATACTCCAATAACACGGAAGGTACATTAATGTTTTGGGCCAGTATGTGATTGGCGAAGCAATGCGAGTGTGAATAGAGGGTGAACATGCCATCGCCCTTGGTAAAACGCTGGCCTGCCGCATCGGTTAATGAATCATTTGCCGGAAGTGTGGGATAGGGAAAGGTGGGAGTAGTAAATAAAATACTTTTTTCTCCCATATTTATCTCCTCCTTGTTTTACAGTATATAATAAAGCCGAGTCAAAAATGGCTGCTTACTTTATTGGCCGAGCTTTGTTCATTTGGGAAGTTATTGCTGCAAAAAATAACACGTTAAGTGTATAGGGAATTAGTTGATAATTTAGAGAATAAATGGCCTTGTCTGCTTTGCATACTGCATAAAAAAAAATGCTTATTATACAACAAACGATCAATAAATAAATTTAGATGGAATGCTTTTATTACCCGCCGCAAGAATTTACTTCAATCCTTCATCAATTACCATGCTTGAAAGAGGAACCTATGCATTTAAATGCTGAAAATTTCTTATTATTTTTAAATTCATTTGTTTATCAATATTTGCAATAATTTTAATATCTATATATTGATTCGTCAAGTAAAAATTTTATTATTAGTTGTTGAAAATATATAAAAAAGAAAAAGGAGAAAAAACAGTAACAGCTACAGCGTCAGTTTAACCATTAACATTAGTTGGTTTTTATTGCTTTTAATTGATTTTAGTTGTATAATTTTAATTGAGGTGATAATATGCCTGGAGAAAAAGACCAGGAGTTAGTAACGGCCTACTCCCTGGCCGAGGTCCTTAACCTTTCCGTGGAAACTATTTGGAAATATACTCGTGAGAATAGAATACCCTGCGTAAAACTGGGGAACAAACAGTACCGCTACCGCCTTTCTGAAGTTATGAGAGCCCTCTCCGAGCATTCCGTTCAAGAGGAACGAGCCGATTACAAAGTTGATACCACTAAAAAGTACACTTACCAGGATTACCTAAAGCTAGCGGAGGAGCCGGGCTATCGCTATGAAGTCTTGGAAGGCGTCCTGGTTAAAGCCCCTTCGCCTAGTGTAATGCACCAACGCGTGTCTAGACGGCTCATAAGAGTGCTGGAAGACTATTTTAGCGAAATAGACCCGGAAGGGGAAGTTTTTTTCGCACCGCTGGATGTTACCTTACAGGAAAATACCGTGGTGCAGCCGGACCTGCTCTATATTTCGGGGAAACAGAGAAAAATGGTAGAAGAGGCTCGTATCGACGGACCTCCTACCCTGGTGATAGAAATCATCTCCCCTTCCACCAGCCGCAAAGACCGGATACAAAAGCGAAACATCTACCGGAAATACAGTGTGCAGCACTACTGGCTGGTTCACCCGGAAGAAAAAACCCTGGAGTGCTTTGCCTTGCGAGACGGCGCTTACTCCCTGGTCTCTTCCGGGATGGATGAAGACGTGGTGGAACATCCGGATTTTTCCGGGCTTACTGTATCCCTGGAAAAATTGTGGTAGTAGGCATCTTCAAAAACACCCACGTTGTCTTGCCCTAAGTTCGTGATTATAATATATAAACCTTTAACCTTAACTCCCGATATATTAGAAAAAGGGCGGAAAATTATAATGTTCAAGGTATAGTTAGACTATCCAGATTTAAGAGATTACATGGAAAAATATGGGCATCCCACCTCTTCCCTCTCCGACCTTGCCCCTTTGCCTCTTTTATTTGTATTAGCCGCTGATATCATTTTCAAAATCGATAGAAGAGCGCATAAATTTATTCTGCTTCCTGGGTCCTTTAATTTTTGACTCGTCTTTAATATTTAGTTTTATAGCATTTTCCGGGCATGCGGTGGCGCATAATCCGCACCCGATGCAGCGGTCTCTATTGATATCCACTCCCATATCCCCGGCTTCATCAGTTTCTGCCATAGCATCCATGGGGCAGCGTTCTGTACATATAAGACATTGAGTGCACTGCTCCTGATCAATTTCAGGATAATAATTGGATGATTTGAACATAGCCGGTTGAGGAAGCCGTTTTAACAAACGTAGAATGGTGCAACAATCCGGGCAGCAGTTGCATATACATTCCGTATTGCGGAGATCATCGCCAACATGATGAACCAATCCGGAGTTTTCTGCTTTCTTCAAAACTTCTAAAGCTTCTTCGCGACTAATCCAGCGTCCGGCACCCAGCTCTTCAATGGCGTATTCCGCATAAAAATCAAAGGCAAGACAAACCTCCTGGGGGCGTTCACATTCTTTATCCAGCGTTTCAAGGTGTAAAAAGCAGGCGCATTTGAAAAGCCCGATTCTTTCTTTGTTTTCAATTATACTTTTGACATCATCATATGGCATGATAGAGTTAATATGGTTTTCGGTAGCCGTTAAATCAACACCCACGGGCACTGTCCGTAGAGAGTCCGACCGGGGAACAAAACCGTCTAGCAGGTAATCTTCAATGAGAACTGCCAGTTCTTTATCTTCATCGGGCCTAAACCCCTGGTGCTCGAAAAAACCATGCATAAATGGGGTAGCAGCATAGTATTTGACGTCGTCCTTTGTTTTAGGAAAGGTAAGGCCTTTTTGGGTCATATCCGATAGGAGTTGGGCAGTATAATTTTCATCAAAATCCAGATTTTCAGCAATGGCCTTTGCTGATTGAAGGGTTCTGTCCATAGCCAGAAAAACCTTTGCTTCTTCCTCGGTGAAAAGTTTTTGGAGGATTTTAATTTCTTTGCCACTTTCTGTAGGGTATAAACCTACTGAATAACCATCGATTTTTTCCCGTAACTGCTCATAAATATCTTTTTCACTCATTAAAGTAGTCCCCCTTAATTCTATTTTTCAGAAGAGGAAGCAAGAGAATAGTTCCTTGCTTCCCTTCTTGCTTCCTTGAAAATATTCTAAAGCATTTCTTTGCGCATATTGAACGGGGTTCTGGTGGATAGGTATACGGGAGGGATGTCAAATATGGTTTTGGCCCCGGTTTGTCCTTCTTTGTTCAAGCGATGCACTGCTCGAGCATAAGCCACCAGGGCGCTGGCAGTAAACTCAGGATTGCTGTCCAATTTCAAACCAAATTCCATGATTTGATTGGTTGATGCTTCCGGGCCTGTTTTGCCGCTACGGATGACAAATCCGCCGTGGGGAATGCCGGCATGATTTTGGGCCAGTTCTTCTTCTGTAATAAAGAAAACTTTGGTTTCGTATTCATCAAAATAATGAGGCATATTTTTGATTTCTTCCTCAATTTGTTTTTTATCAGCGCCTTCTTCGGCTACAATGTAACATTCCCGCAAGTGTCTTTCTTTTGCCGAAAGAGAAGGGTCTTCCCCCTTCCGGACTCTTTCCATAACTTCTTCCTTGGGAATGGTATACTGCAAACCGTTTTTAACCCCATCTACTCTTCTTACAGCATCAGAGTGTCCCTGGCTGACTCCCTTACCCCAAAAGGTGTATTCGTTGCCCTCCGGCAGGATTGCTTCTGCAATCATCCTGTTTAACGAAAAGAGTCCGGGGTCCCATCCGATGCTAATGGCAGCAGTTTTTCCATTTTCTTGGGCAGCTTTGTCCACGGATTTGAAATGCTCTGGAATTTTAGCGTGGGTATCATAACTGTCCACGGTGTTAAATAGCTTCGAATAGTAGGGAGTCTGCTCGGGGAGGTCGGTTGCTGAACCGCCGCATAAAATCATTACGTCAATAGAATCGACGTATTCTTCGGCTTTGTTTGCAGGCAAAAAGTTGACCTGGGGGAAATTGCTACCTACTTGCTGGGGATCTCGCCTGGTGAAAACGGATACTAATTGCATATCAGGGGTTTTTTCAATTGCTTCTTTGGTTCCTTTGCCCAGATTCCCCCAGCCCATGATTCCTATTCTGATATTATCGCCCATCATGATTTCCTCCTCTTGAATTTGAAATTTGTTTCGCGAAGTTGGTTTAGTCAAATAAAATAATATGTTTT
>PUKQ01000228.1 GCA_003550565.1 Syntrophomonadaceae bacterium | reverse complement strand
CGCTATCTCCGGTATTTTTTCCCCGGTAGAAAGCGGAGAGCAAGTTTTTGTAGATGATGGCGTGTTTGGCCTTGTTCCCATAGATGCTGTTAAAAAAATGGGGGCAAACATTGTGGTTGCAGTTGATGTAACCGCTTCAGTGGAAGAATACCCTCTAGAAAATATTTTTGATGTTCTATCCAGGACAATTGAAATAATGTCTAGAGAAATAACCAATTACCAGATAAATTCAGCTGACATTGTTATAAGGCCAGACATGAAAGGCATTTCTCCATCTCACTTTGATGCTGCTGAAGATGCCGTCAAAAAAGGTGAAGATGCCATGAAATTAGAAATGCTGCGCTTAAAGTCTCTTATTAATAAAGGAAGGGAATTAATTTGAGTAAGAAGATGAAAATTATTGTATTCGCAATAGCTATATTAGTATTTTCGTTTATGATCCCTACTTCATATGTTTCCGTAATGCCGGGCACTATTGAAGATTTAGGAGAGATGGTTCGGGTAGATTATGAACTCAACAATAATGATAAAAACAGTTTTTTTATGGTTACCATAATTCAGCGAGGAACCAGTTTAATGGATTTATTTTACGGCCTGCTAAACCCTAATATTGATATAATACACCAGCTCGAAGTAATTCCTCCCGGCTTGGATGAAGAAATATATAAAGAAATGATGACTGACTGGATGGAGGAAAGTCAATTACTGGCAAAATACATAGCCATGCAAGAAACTGGTTTTGACATAGAAATGGAAAACCCCGGAATAGAAGTTATTGATTTTTTGGAAGAAAGCCCCTCCAAAGGTTACTTAGAAGAAGATGATGTTATTATAGAGGTTGAGGGTGAGGAAATATTTTTTATAGACCAGTTATTAGCAATGGTACAAGATAGAGAAATTGGTGACAAGGTAGAATTAAAGGTCTTAAGGAACGATGAAGTGAAAACATTTAATATTCCTACAGTGGAACATGAAACAGAATCTGGAAAGCCTGCTTTAGGTATATATATAACTTCTTTGAAAGATCAAAACTTGATATTGCCGATTGAAATAGAGATAATGCCCGGTGAAATTACGGGACCATCTGCCGGTATAATGTTTGTCATAGAATTAATTAATCAATTAGAACCCGGTGATATTACCGGGGGGAAAGTAATTGCCGGGACAGGCACTATAAATTATTTCAAGGAAGTTGGCGCTATAGGAGGCGTAAAACAAAAGATAGTAGCTGCAGAAAATGCCGGGATAGAATATTTTATTATTCCGGAAGAAAATTATGCAGAAGCACAAAATGTGGCAAGAAACATGGAATTAATTCCGGTAAGCACTCTTCAAGAAGTAATGGACTTTCTGGAGGAGTAACTGCAGAATTTCCCCCAAAGGCGGTCATATCGGTTTTGACACCTCCATAAGAATATGATAAATTTAATGTAGAGGTAAATATTTGAGTAAACTGGGTAGTCGCAGGAACACCTGCAAGTGTTTCTGAGGAAAGTCCGAGCTCCCAAGAGCAGGGTGCTGGGTAACGCCCAGTGGGGGTGACCCTAAGGAAAGTGCCACAGAAAAAAACCGCCTTCACCTATTGTTTTTGAAGTTATCATAAAGGATTAAATTCTACTTAATGAATTCATCATGTATACATACCAATTTGAGGTGAAGGTAAGGGTGCAACGGTGTGGTAAGAGCACACCAGCAACCAGGAGACTGGTTGGCTAGGCAAACCCCACCCGGAGCAAGACCAAATAGGAGGTAGATGAAGCTGCACGCTGATACCTCGGGTAAGGTCGCTGGAGGTGCCAGGCAACTGGTAACCCTAGATAGATGACTACCAATTCCTTAAAAGGAATTACAGAACTCGGCTTACAGGTTTGCTCAAATAATTATCTGCTTAAAGCATGCCAATTATTAAACTGTATAATTGGTATGCTTTTTTTATAAAAATGATTTCATAAATATATAAATTAAAAAATAAAAAAATTAAAAAATAAATGCAGGATTATTAATGACTATGAAGAATAAAATACCAAAGAGTATAATTTGGAAAATAATTATACTGATGAGTCGAAAGAGCTTTTATACGGAGGGTATTGATCTATTTGGCAAAAAGCATTTTTGAAAAAGACAGCGATGATAAAAGTGCTCCCGAATTAGCCCGAAAGCGTCAAATACTTACAGTTGCCTCAGAGTTATTTGCGCATAACGGTTATTCTGCAACAGTCGATCAGATAGCAAAAAAAATGGGAGTTACCAAAGGCCATATATATTATTATTTTAACAGTAAACAAGAAATATTATATCAAATATTCCGTAAAGCAATGGATTTTTTCATGGAAGAAATTGAGGAGGCCAATACCCCTGATTTTCCTGTAGATCAAAGGCTTAAAGCAGTCCTGAAGTCTCATATTATTGCAATTTGTGAAAATAAGGATATCATGACAGTTTTTATGGATTTACCCAAAGACCTTGCCAAAGAATATTGGGAGGAAATAGTAGTAAGCCGTAAGAAATACGAGCGACTTATTCAAGAGTTAATTAAAGAAGGGATAAATAAAGAATATTTTGTAAAAGAAAATGAAAAATTATTATCTTACACTATCCTGGGAAGTATCAATTGGGTTTATGTTTGGTTTCAGGAAAATGCTGAATTGAGCAAAGAAATTGTATCTGAGATGATGTCAAGTTACCTGGTGAATGGATTGCGAAATTTGCATAACTTAGAATCAGTAAAACTGGGCAAAACAATAGCTGAAATAGATGTTAACGACAGCGCTTCTTTAAGCAAAACTATCAGTGAAACTGACATTTATTTTTTCGCGGGGATTTCCGGTGATTACAATCCGCGCTACATCAGTGATAGTTTTTCCCGTCACACTTCATCGGGTAAGCGTACTGTTCATGAAGGAATTACTTCATCATTAATCAGTCCAGTTATTAATAATATACTGCCTGGCACGGGCACAGAGCTTTTGGAAAGTACATGCAGGCATAAAAACCCGGTTTATCCGGGAGACACCATTACAGCCACAGCTTTGGTAGTTGAAAAAAAGGCAGATCAAAATATGATTAAAATGCAGTTAAAATGGGTTAACCAGCATGAGGAGGTGGTAGCAGAAGGGGAAGCTCTAGTTAACCCTCCCCAAAAAGAATTTAGGTGGTCTTTTTCTGTGTAAATTATTTTAGATGGAAATCAAGGATTACAGATAAGAGTTCAAGGAGTGTATTAAGGTAATATATTTTCATTGCCAGATGAGTTATCTAGATTAGATTCATCTCAGATGCTCATCCTTTGATTAAATAGAAAGGAGGTTTAAGCTTCCATGAAACTGGGCAAAACAATTGACGAAATTGAAATAGGAGAAAGTGCTTCTTTTTCTAAAACCATCACAGAAACAGATATCATATTATTTGCCGGAATTACCGGCGATTTTAACCCTATGCATACCAATGAAGAATTTGCCAAGAAAACCATGTTTAAAAAGCGCATTGCTCACGGGGGCATTGCCACTTCTTTATTGGCGCCTGTATTAGGCACTGTTCTCCCCGGGCTTGGCACGGTGGCCTTAAGCACTTCCTGCCGTTTTAAAGCTCCGGTTTATCCCGGTGATACGGTAACTGTAAAAGCAACCGTAAAAGAAAAAGAGGTAGAAAAGAATCGTATCGATATGGAATGTGTCTGGACCAACCAGGAAGGTACGGTGGTTGCTAAAGGAGATGCATCAGTAATGCCTCCGCGCAAAGAATATGCGGATATGTTTGAGCTGGAAGAATAGCCTGTTTGTTTATATTAAAAAAAGAAAGGAGAGTTTTAAAATGAAAGAACAACAAGTAAGCGAAGCATTAAAGGAGAAGGTGGTTATTTCCGCTGCATTAACCGGAGCAGCTACCATGAAACATCAGAATGAGGCCGTACCCTATACTCCGGAAGAATTTGCCGAGGAAAGTTACAAGTGTTGGAAGGCCGGGGCCTCTATCGTCCATATTCATGTAAGAGATCCGGAAACCGGAATGTCTACGGAAGACCTTAGTTTGATCAGGCCAACGGTAGAAGCAATCAGGGATAAATGTCCGGATCTCCTCATTAATATGAGCACGGCTATCAGGCCCTTGCTCAATGCAGAGCAAAGAATTGCGCCCATAAGGGAAATGAAGCCCGATATGGCTTCTCTTAACACCAATTCCATGAACTTTGCCCTGGCTGATCATGCCACAGGGGATATAATGTTTGAGATTGTGTTTGAAAATACTTTCCAAATGTTAGTTGATTTTGCCAAAGAAATGCGCGAGCACCAGGTGAAGCCCGAACTGGAAGTATATGATATGGGTGGATTATATAATGTGCTTCTGGTCCAAAAGCAAGGTATTTTTGATGAGCCTTTACATTTTCAATTTGTATTTGGTGTAGCAGGTGGAGTCCCTTATTCCCCCGGTAACTTTGCCCGTATGTATGAAATGGTTCCGGATGGGTCCAGCTTTTCTGTATGCGGTGTCGGCCCCAATCAATTTGCGGCGAACTTGACATCTGCAGGCTATGGAGGTCATCTGCGGGTAGGCTTGGAAGATAATACGCGGATGCCGAATAAAGAACTGGCAAAAGGCAATTATGAGCAGGTAGAATGGGCGGTAAGAGTCGCCGAATTATGCGGACGTGAAGTTGCAACTCCTCAAGAAGCACGGAAAATCTTTAATCTCTATCGCTGATTAAATATGAGGGAGGTTTTTACTAATGGCAAGGGGTCAGGAAGAAGCTATTGTTTATAAAGGGCGAATACGGATGCCTTACAACTGGGCTGTAGGGGAAACCGGTAGTTTCTTTTTAAATAAAATAAAAGATGATTGCCAGATTTGGGCGACAAAATGCACGGAATGTGAAAAGGTTTTTCTCCCGCCCCGTCGCAATTGCCCGTATTGTTTTTTCCCACCTACTAACTGGATACAACTTTCTGGCAATGGGGTTTTAACGAACTATACCAAGGTTCATTATCATGAGCCGGCCCTTCATTCACAAGACCCTCCTTTTATCTATGGGATGTTCAGGCTTGATGGCGCAGATACTTCCCTGGTGCACTTGCTTGGCGAAATAGATGAAACAGATCTTCAAGAAGGAATTCGGGTGGAACCTGTATTTAATGAAGAAAGAACCGGGCACATAAAGGATATCAAGTATTTTCGTCCGGAATCCCTGTCTCATAAGGAGGGTAGCTAATAATGGATGTGGCGATTTTGGGAGTGGCGCAAACTAAATATGAAAGCAAGAAAGAAGACTATAATTATGCGGAGTTAGTGTACGAAGTTACTACCCGGGCCCTCGCGGATGCCGGAATGACTATAGACGAAATTGATAACATAGTTACCGTTTCCAATGACTTCTGGGATGGCAGGACTATTGCTTGTATGGGCGTTCAGGATGCTTGTGGAGCTGCATACGGCGAGGGAAAAAATGTTTCTACTGTAGAAGGGGATGGAACTTTTGGTATCTTGTACGGCGCCATGCGTACTCTTTCCGGAAGCTATTCTACCACCCTGGTTGTTTCTCATTCCAAGGGTTCTGAGGGTAATTCCCGGATGATAACCAATGCCATGTTTGATTACATTTACCTGCGCCCTCTGGGGTTGGATGCAATCTCTTCTTCCGCCTTACAGGCAAGGGAGTATATGAATCGATATGGAGTAAAGGAAGAAGACTGTGCTCTTGTTTCGGTGAAAAATAGAAAGCAGGCCATGCAAAATCCCTATGCCCACCTGGGGATGGATTTAACTGTTGAGGATGTTCTTAATTCTCGCCCCCTGGCAGATCCCATCAAGCTACATGATGCTTCACCGGTATCTGATGGCGCGGCTCCGATGACGTACAACCTATCACTTCCTGAGAACCCGGTTGTTCCGGCTATGATG
>PUKQ01000007.1 GCA_003550565.1 Syntrophomonadaceae bacterium | reverse complement strand
TCATCGTCCTGGGTATTTTTATACTGGGCACGGGTAGTTTGGCCTGGCAGCACAGAGCAGCCTGGCTCTCTTTATTAGTGGCCCTGATTATTTTTGCCGGTCCCTTTGCTTATTTTACTTATATCGTAGCAGAAGTAGGCGGGCCTTATTTTGTTATATTTATCCCCATGCTGTGCCAGGCTATAGGACTGGTATTGGCGGCGAAAGAACGGCAGTGGGCTAGCAGCAATTAATTATTATAATTAAAATGCTTCTACTGGAGCTTGGCAACAACGACATTGTTTTACTGTGGCTATAGGTATTCCTTTCTCAAACTCGCCTCTGACAGGGGGCAGGGTGGTTGTTTATTTTGTAATTAATGTAGCAGGTACCCCGTCCCCCTGCTACGCGTCCTCCTGCTACGCAAAATGTGACAATTTTGCCCCGTCCCCACTGTCACACACTGCAGCCTATTTTCTCCCATGCTGCTGATTACCGCGGCCGCCCCATAGACAAACCCCGCAATTGGCAAAATCTTTAACAGTTAAATAAAATTTAAAAAAAATATTATATTGACAACTAATCGGGAATGGTATATTATTATATTACAATAAAACCGACGGTCGGTTTCAATTCAAAAAAAGTCACAAATAATAACAGGAGGAAAAAATGCACAAGAAACTTACGCCAGAAGAGAGAAAATCACAAATTATCCAGACCGCGTTGCAGCTTTTTGCGATGAAAGGTTATGAAAACACCACTGTAAATAACATTATTGAAGAAGCGGGGATATCCAAGGGCGGGTTCTATCATCACTACAGCTCAAAAGAAGGCCTTCTTGAAGACATTGTCAAGATACTTATCGGAAATATGGTAACCATATTTAAAGAAGTAGATGCTTGTAAAGATATGAGCGCCCTGGAAAAAACCAACGAGTACATCAGGAGAGTCAATGCATTAAAAAGCGATAAGCTTGTGGAGACTTCAGCTTTAGTTTCCGAGCTTTATTCCGGCGGCAAAAACATTCAATTGGAAAGTAAACTTTATGATTTTGCCCGGGAACATATTGTGCCGATTATGAAAAAGATAGTTTACCAGGGGATTGAAGAAGGGATTTTTAAAACCGAGTATCCGGAAGAGTCAGCTGAAACCTATATCAAACTTTTTATCATGCAACAGCAGGAGGTAACCGAACTTTTCTATGAGGCACTGCAGAAAAAAGACAAAAAAATACTTGAAAAAATTAAACGAAGATACAGCTTCTTTCAAAAGCTGCTGGAAGATACCCTGGGACTGGATAGGGGTTCCCTCGTAGTAGAGGAGGTGATGGGGGGGACTGCTGAAAGGATGGCCAAAGCGTTATTTTAAAAAATAAAGCTAAGAGAGGTGAAGGCGATGAATATCATTGAAGTTAAAGACCTGGTTAAATATTACGGTAAGTTTCAGGCCCTTGACGGAGTTGATATGACAGTCAGGAAAGGAGAAGTTTTGGGTTTCATCGGACCCAACGGCGCCGGCAAGACTACCACCATTCGCATTCTTTTGGGATTGCTGCGAAAAACTTCCGGTCAGGCTAATATCTTCGGTAAAGATGCCTGGAATAAGGCCGCGGAACTGCACAAGTCAATGGCCTACGTGCCCGGCGATGTTAATTTATGGCCGACTCTTACAGGCGGTGAAGTGATTGACTTACTTAACAAGCTGCGCGGCGGTATAAACAAAGAAAAACGAGCCGAGATGCTCAAGAGATTTGAGCTTGACCCTACAAAAAGATGTGACACCTACTCAAAAGGCAACCGTCAGAAGGTGGCCATAGTATCAGCTTTTGCTTCCGACGCCGAGCTGTTTCTCATGGATGAACCCACAGCAGGTCTCGATCCTTTGATGGAAGCGGTATTTCAGGAATGTGTGTTGGAACTTAAAGCCTTGGGAAAGACAGTTTTGCTCTCCAGCCACACACTGTCAGTAGTGGAGAAGCTTTGCGACCAGGTCAGCATTATCAGGCAGGGGAAAATAGTTGAATCGGGAAGCCTTGACGAACTCCGTCATCTTACCCGTGCCTCCATAACCTTGGAGACAGTAAAACCGATAATGGGGCTGGATAATATTGAGGGAGTCCATGATCTCTCCATAGAAGAAAACCGGGTCCGGGCCCGTTTCCAGGTGGAAAGTGATAAGCTGCACAGCGTATTGAGCTTTTTATCTCAGTTTGAATTCAAATCATTAGTGAGCAGGCCTCCTTCCCTGGTAGAGCTTTTTATGCACCATTATGCTGAGAACTCCGCAGATACCGGTGAACCGGAAAAGGAGGGGGCTGTCAGATGAAGACGAATGCTTTTCTGGGAACCGGAACGCTTGTATTACTCGCCCTCAAACGTGATCGCATCAGGCTGGTGCTGTGGATATTAGGGATAGCAGTTCTACTGGGATTCATGGTTGCCGCATTCGGTGAGATGCTGCCTACAGATCAGGATATAATTAACATGGCCACTGCTCACGGCAGCAATCCGGTGATGCGGGTTTTCCTGGGGCCCATCGCCGGTGTGAGCCTGGGCGGCTTTATGATGTTCAGGCTCTCAACCATGTTTGCCATTATAATTGCCTTCTTTGGGATTTTAACGGTTACAAGACATACAAGACACAATGAAGAAACCGGTTGTGAAGAGCTCACCGGATCTTCAGTAGTAGGACGTCATGCCGGCCTGCTGGCAGCGCTTTTGGTTACAACAGCCGGCAGCATTGTGCTCTCAGTGTTAATAGCTCTTGCTTTTATCATCAACGGCCATCCAGCAGACGGTTCTTTTACCGCCGGCTTCGCCCTTGGCGCAGTGGGTATCGCCTTTGCCGGAATTGCAGCCGTAACAGCCCAGCTGACAGATACCACACGGGGAGCCAACGGTTTGGCTGGCCTTGCCATGGGGGCTCTTTTCCTGGTTAGCGGCGTGGGGAATATGCTCGGCGATTTTGATGCAGCTGCCATCAAGATTACCAGCGCCTGGCCGGTATGGCTATCTCCCTTTGGCTGGTATCAGCAAATACTTTCTTTTTATGAAAACAACTGGTGGCTGCTTTTACTATTTGTGGCGTTTTTCCTTTTAACGGCAAAAGTTGCTTTTTTGCTCAATAGCCGCCGGGATGTGGGTATGGGCTTGATCCCAGCCAGGAAAGGTCCCGCAGTTGCCTCTCCGGGCCTGTTAAGTCCGCTGGGTTTAGCCTGGAGACTGCAACGCAAACTTTTTATAATCTGGCTTTTAGCCGCCATGGTGGTTGGGGCAGTTCTTGGCGGCGCCACCACAGAATTAGCTGAAAGAATGAGCGGCATGGAAAGAACAGATGTCCTCGGCGATATTTTCGGTATGAGTGAAACTTTTGCCATGGCTCTGGTGGCGATTCTGGGCCCTTTTATTATTTTTTACACCGTGCAGGCCTTTTTAAGAATGGCCTCGGAAGAAGCCAACGGCCTGACAGAACCTGTCCTGGCCACAGCTGTAACGCCCCTGAAGTGGATTATGAGCCATGCCGTTTGTGTTTTTTTAGGGACCTTAGTAGCCCTTTTATCATTGGGGCTTGGAGCCTCTGTCTCGGCATTGGCCGATACGGATATCCGGGTATTAAAATTATTTGAAGCAGCTCTGATTCAGGCTCCTGCCATTCTCGTATTGGCGGGCTTTGCGCTTTTGGTGTTTGGTTTGGCGCCTCACCTCAGTTCGACTCTGGTATGGGCCTCCCTTATAGTCAGTATAATAGTGGGGCCTTTCTTGGGCCCGGCCCTTGATCTGCCCCAGTGGGTGCAAAATATTTCTCCTTTTACCCATGTGCCTGCTGTAACGGAACCGGTTACCGCCACCCCGCTAATTTTAATGTTAGTGATGGCAGCAGTTTTTACAGCAGGCGGCCTGGCATCTTTCTGCCGCCGCAGCATGAGAACATAAGAGTTTCTTATCTGGCAATAACATAAAATAAAGGCAGGGGTGAGAAAAATGCCCGATACAGAAGAATACCTGAAAAGACTGGATTTATCTAATATTTTGCGCTCTCCCGTAATCAAGAATGTCATAGATTCACTACAGCTTCCTTCCGGAAGCAAGGGATTGGATGCTGGCTGTGGAAACGGTTATTTTACTTTAATGCTGGCAGAAAGTGTGGGTCATTCCGGTCATGTTACCGGTCTTGATATTGAAGAATTGTTTTTGAAAAGCGGGAGGGCCCTGGCATCACAGGCAGAGTTAACGGAAAGGATTTCTTTTACAAAGGGTGATGTTAAGAAACTGCCGTTTAAAGATAATTCTTTTGACTGGGCCTTTAGCATTGATCTTATTGGGTATGCCGTTCTGCAGGTGCATCCTGTTATTTTACTGAAAGAGCTGGCCAGGGTTGTTAAGCCAGATGGCAAGATATATATCATTATGTGGTCTTCACAGATGCTCCTTCCCGGATATCCCGCATTGGAAGCCCGGTTGAATGCAACAACTTCCGGATTAGCTCCTTTTGGTAAAACAATGAGCCCTGACCTGCATTTTATGCGGGCTCTGGAATGGTTTGAACAGGCAGGCTTAACCGAACCAAAGGCAAAGACTTTTGTAAGAGACTTGAATACTCCCATAAATGATGAAATGCGAAAGGCACTGATTGACCTTATATGTATGCGCTGGGGTGATGATAACCCCGAATTATTGCAAGAAGATCAGATAGAGTATAAGCGCCTTTGTAGAGATGAGTCACCGGAATGTATATTAAACATCCCGGGTTATTATGGCTTTTTCACGTATTCCTTGTTTCAGGGCAAAGTAACATAACCGATTTAAAAATATGTTTAAGGATTACTGAGCTTTAAAGAGGTGAATGGTAATGGTTAATTTTAAGTATATAAAAGCAATTCCTGGTTCTAATAATAGTAAGTTCCCTAACTGTACTTCTCTCTTAATTGATGACGGAGACATTATAGCACTTATAGATCCGGGAGCGGGGCAAGGGGCTTTGTTAAATGCAACAGGTAATTGCAGGGTAAATATTTTAATTAATACACACTATCATTTTGATCATATTTCTGGCAATTACTTATTTCCTGATGCGCAGTTGTTTGTTAACCCTATCGAGATAGATTGTTTTCCAAACCTTAAAGAAGTGGCAAAACTACTCGGTATCGAAGAAATATATGGGAGAGAAGGGACCCTGGATTGGATTAAAAGAGTATCTGCCCCTCATAGTCCGCAAAGCGAATTCTCACCATCCAACCGCCACGAATGGTGGATGTCAACGAGGTTTTCAGCATCCCCATATAGCTATGACCGTGAATGGAATATTGGAAAAGTTCGTGTGATTATGATTCATACACCCGGTCACACAAGTGGTTTTTGCTGTCCCTACTTTCCCGATGAAGGACTCGTTTATACGGGCGACATAGACTTAACTAATTTTGGGCCATGGTACGCTGGTAGCGATGGAAGCATTGAAAAATTTATTGCATCCGCTTATCGGATCGCTCAATTAGACGCAGATTGGTTCCTCACGGGTCATCAGGTGGGAATGATAACGAAGGCGGAATTCATTAGTAAGCTTGATCAATACATAGACATCATAGATAAAAGGAACAAAAGGTTAAACAGTCTTTTAGAAAGTGGAATACAGCCAAAAGAATTACACCAGTACGGTCTTCTGTATTCACCTGAATATCAAGTAGATCCTTGGATTTACATGTGGGAGAGAATAACTATACGCAAACATTTAGAATTAAATTCAAGCAAAAAGGGATAAGCTTTTTAATAAACAATAGATAATCCCACCGGTTTTTATCTTACAAGAGAATTAAGATTGAACCAAATACTCAGGCTGCATAAGCGAGGTGAACGATTTGTCCGTAATTGAGTTGGTTAAAAGAGAGGATGGCAGGCTGCGGTAAGGGGTTATTACTTCACGGCGAAAGAGGTGAACTAATGGTCAGTTGTAGTTAGGGGGAAATCGTCATAAGTCCCCAAACCAAAAAGAGGGCGATCGCTCCCCTCCAGCGCCGC
>PUKQ01000220.1 GCA_003550565.1 Syntrophomonadaceae bacterium | reverse complement strand
GACCTCCTCCTTCTTTCTCCAAAACTGCCTGCCCCCGAGTGGCTGCATAAATGCTCTCGGCAAATACATCTTTGTCTTTGGCGCGCAGGCATAATTGTACCTTTACCTCATCACCATAATCAATGTGGAGAACCTCTCCACGGGAAGAAGAAATGAAGTTCATTAATAAGCCCAAACCTTCATAAGATACGCGGGCTACAAGCCTGGAAAAGCGTTCCCTGCGGATAATGCGGGTATTGTTTAACCCCTCCGCAGCAGCAGCACGATAGGCCCTTTTGAGCCCACCTACTCCATGCTTAACCCCACCAAAATAACGGGTTACTACTATCACTGTATTGCACAAATCTGCCTTGTGGATAACTCCCATCACAGGGGAACCACCCGTGCCGGGAGGTTCGCGGTCATCTGAATGTTTTTCTAAAATTTCTTCTTCAGCAATCACACGATATGCATAAACGTGGTGAGAAGCATCGGGAAATTCTTCTCTTATCCGTTCAATAAAAGACTGAGCTTTGTTTTCCGCTGCCACCGGCGCTACAGAAGCGATAAAACGGCATTTTCCCACGGGTATCCGGCACCTGGTTTCTTCACTTACGGTTAAGTAGCTATCCGTATATTTATCCATCCAGATCATCTTTTCTATTTTTACTCCGAGAACGTAGCCGTTCCAACCTCTCCTTAAGGCGGGCTTCATATCCTATTTCACGAGGACTATAGAATACTTTCGCTGACACGTGCGGAGGGAGGTATTCTTGCTCTACATATCCCCCGGGATGGTCGTGGGGATAAAGATAGCCTTCACCGTGCCCCAGGCGCCTTGCCCCTCTATAATTACTGTCACGCAAATGCGGTGGAACGTCTTCCCGAGTTGAGCCTTGCCGGTCAACCTCCCGGAGGGCTTCTTCGCCGGCCAGATATGCGGCATTGCTTTTCGGCGCCGTTGCCAGGTAAGTAACCGCTTGAGATAGAAGAATTCGCCCTTCGGGCATCCCCACTAATTGGAGGCCGTGAAAGGCCGATACGGCCACCTGCAAAGCCCGGGGATCCGCATTTCCAATATCTTCGGCTGCGCTTATTATTATACGCCGGGCAATAAAAAGCGGGTCTTCGCCTCCTTTAATCATCCGCGCCATCCAATAGAGAGCGGCATCAGGATCGGACCCCCTGATAGATTTAATAAAAGCGGAAGCTATGTCATAATGGGTGTCACCGTCGCGGTCATAGGCATAAATTCCGGCAGCAAAAGCCTCTTCTACTGCCTGCCTATGTAGATGGTGAAACCCTTTTTCATCAGGTTCTGTGGTATAGACGGCTAATTCCAGCGCGTCAAGGGCTGAACGGGCATCACCGTTTGCTTTCTGAGCCAGGGTAGTCAGCACCTCTTCATCCACCCGGAGCTTCCACTCCCCCAATCCCCTTTCACGGTCTTCCAGGACTCGCTGTAAAATGAGTATAATATCTTCTTCTTTCAGGGCATGGAATAAAATAAGGCGCACGCGGGAAAGAAGTGGGGAAGTAAGATAAAAAAAAGGATTCTCCGTAGTAGCGCCGATAAAAAGCAATGTCCCGTCCTCTATAGAAGATAGGAGGGCATCCTGTTGAGATTTGTTAAAACGATGAATTTCGTCCAGAAATAATATGGTTCGCCTTTCTTCCGTTGTCCATCTTACCCGGGCTTCATCAATGAGTTTACGCACCTCAGCCACATGAGCGGAAACAGCATTGAGTTGCACAAAATGAGCCCTAGTTTGAGCAGCAATGAGACGCGCCAGAGTGGTTTTTCCTGTCCCGGGTGGACCATAAAAGATGCAAGAAGTGAGGTGATCTCTCTCTATGGCTTTTCTCAAAGGTGTGCCTGGAGCCAATATTTCCTGCTGACCTACAAATTCATTCAGGTGGAGGGGGCGCATGCGTGCTGCCAGTGGAGCTTCTTCTTTCATTTTTTCCTGCCAGTTGTAACTAAATAAGTCCATGCCCTTTTTCCTCCTCTGCCAGTATATAATCCTAAGAATAAAGTTATGGAAGCGCCGGTGAATTACAAGCTTTCAGATAAAGGGCGCATTCCAACCTTTTTTTCTGCAGGGCACACTCTAACTTAGAAGGCTGGGTAAAGTTTCCGTTTATAATTTTTGCTGCCGCGCGGCAGCCACCACCACAATGATAGCGCGCCCAACAATAACGGCATTCATTATGCAAGGGCCCCGCCGGCGGAAATATTTCTGTCGAGGGCTTTTTAAACAAATGGGGCTCCTGAACATTTCCCAGCAGGAGTGTTTCATCTTCCACCAATTGATGACAGGGATAAAGATCTCCCGTGGGAGTTACCGCCAGGTATTCATCCCCGGCTCCGCAACCGGAAAGACGTTTATAAACACAGGGGCCACCTTCCAAATTCACCTCAAAGTGAAAAAATGAAAATGGGTCTCCCCTTTTTTCCATTTCCAGGTAATAAGCAGCAAGCTTTTGGTATTCTTCCGCCAATACCGGCAGATCGTCTGTGCTCAAAGCCCAATCATCTTCGAATGAAGCTATCACCGGTTCCAGGGAAATACGTCGAAACCCCAGGTCAAACAGGTGAGCCACATCGCGGGAAAAATCCCGGTTATGGCGGGTAAAAGTACCCCGCACATAATAACTGCCTTCCCATTCTTCCACAAACTGCTGCAGGCGCTCCTTAACCTCGGCGTAGCTGGGAGAACCGTTAGGAAAAACGCGCATCCGATCATGTACCTGCGGACGGCCATCCAGGCTAAGAATCACGCTAAATTCTTCATTTCCTAAATATTTTTTTACATCTTCCCGGAGCAGTAAGCCATTAGTAGTTAAAGTAAAATGAAACTTTACGCCGTTTTCCTTTTCTTTTTGCCGGCCATAAGCAGTGATGTCTTTTATAACTTCCATGTTTAAGAGCGGTTCCCCTCCGAAGTAATCTATTTCCAGGTGTTTTGTTCCCTCTGCCTGCATCAACAAAAAGTCAATGGCAGCCCGGCCTATTTCCGCAGGCATAAGTTTTTCCCGGGGGCTTTTCCCATAACTTCCCTCACTGGCAAAACAGTAACGGCAAGAAAGATTGCAATCATGAGCTATATTAAGGCATAAAGCTTTTACCGGCGGGGAAGTATTAAGCTTAACGCCGGCAGAGTACGGCTTTGCCCATAATAAGCCATTTTGTCGTAAAGTTTGCACTTCTGCAATAGCTTCTTCAACAGCATTGTCGCCATAAATGTCTCCCAGGAGGTCAAAGATGTCTTTCCGGGAAGTCCCCTGCTCAAAGTGTGATATTATATCCCAGCCCACTTCATCTACCAGGTGTAAGGCATCACTTTCCACATCTAAAACAAGTTTTTCACCGTTAACTTCAAAACGGTGCAGTTCACCGTTCTTCACTCCTTGCGCCCTCCTTATACCGGCGGCAATCCTGGTTCCCTACCGTACAGGAAGTTTTACAGGCTGACTGGCACGAGGTAGGGCATTCCCTGCAGCCTTCCCCTTCTTGAACAAAATTTTTCCCATAATTAACAGGACGAATGTGTTTCATTTTATACCTCCCCATTCACAAATTTTTACCCTGAGTTTCCTCATAGAAGAGAGATTGCTATATTATTATAACACGCTTTAATTTTGTGCATAAAACACTTATAAATGATTTATTCATAATTCTTTCTTATCCCAAGAATATTTTGCAAGGTTTCCCCGGCAACAATCTCATAAAAAGAGGTCAAAAAGATTTACTCACCGCTCTGAAAAAAACTTCCACTGATTTATAAAAGCAAGAAACTTATTTTTCCTGGGGATTGTTAAGCTTGAGCATGCTCCTGATAATTTCCCAGTACATTTTAAAACGGGCAGCGCTTCCTTTCCAAAGCCCCATTTTCTCTTCTTTCATTATATGAGAGAGATCTGCAAGCACAACTTCTTCCGTACGCAGTTTTGATTCTTCAGCATAATTATGGAGAGCATATTCCACGCCGAACCGGGTTATATCCAGATCGGAAATATCCTCAATTATTTCTTTTTTCAATGCCCGCTGACCCGATAAAAAAGGCGTCACTTTTTGAGCAAAATCAGTGGCCATGCGTCCTTTCTCAAATAGCCCTACGGTCATATCCACCCTATCTTGCATAACAGGTTCAAGGAGCATGCGCACATGCTCAGATGTGAGCCCCACCAGGTCGGCATCCAAAAACAAGAGGATTTCGGTGTCGGTTATATCCAGGCCCGCTTTGATAGCACCGCCTTTGCCCAGGTTTGTTTCAAGATCTATTACTTCCACCCCCTGTTGGTTGGCTACTTCCACCGTTCCATCAGTAGACCCGTCACTGACCACAATAATGCGGTTCACCTCGGAAACCGCTTTCAGTGTCTCCAAAACAGGGGCAATGGTTTTTTCTTCGTTAAAAGCCGGAATTATAGCTGTTACGCTAATTGCTCTCACCTCCAGATTTACCGGATAACCTGGTTAGCTCTTCTTTAAATGCTTCCAGAAGTATCTCCCGGGGGACCCGGCGAATAATTTCTCCATACTTGAATATGATACCTTCACGGGAAGTACCTGTTACACCTAAATCAGCCTCTCGGCCCTCTCCAGGGCCATTAACCACACAGCCCATTACGGCGATTTTCCAGGGCTTTTCCATTTCTTTCATTATTTCCTCTACTTCCGCTGCCAACCCGGCCACATCAATTTCACAACGTCCGCAGGTAGGGCATGAAACCAGATCGGGACCAAACAATCGTACGCCCGCTGCCTGAAGTATAAGTCGGGCAGCTCTGATTTCCTCAACGGGATCCGCTGTGAGGGATACACGTATCGTATCTCCAATGCCGGCCATCAAAAGGGATCCAATGCCCACAGCAGACTTTACCGTACCCCGGTAAAGAGGACCCGCTTCGGTTACTCCCACATGGAAAGGATAATTTACTTCCTGCGCCAACAGCTGGTAGGCCCTAAAAGTAGCAGTTGCATCAGCAGCCTTCACAGAAACAATTATATCTGTAAATCCCTCTCCTTCCAAAATACTAATATACTTTAAAGCTGATTCTACCAGTGCTTCCGGCGATGCTCCTCCTTTGAGGTTATAGATTTTTCTTTCCAGAGAACCGGCGTTTACTCCTATACGCAGGGGAATACCTTTTTTCCCGGCTTTGTCTGCCACCTGTAAAAGATTTGCGGTGCTTCCGAGATTTCCCGGATTTATGCGCACCTTGGCCACACCTTTATCCAGGGCTTTTAAGGCAAGGTCGTGCTTAAAATGGATATCGGCAATTACCGGCATAGGACTGGAACCTACAATCATATCCAGGACATTCAGCGCTTCCTCGTCCGGCACCGCTACCCGAACAAGTTCTCCTCCTGCCCGGAAAATTTCATTTATCTGGGCAATGGTTGCTTTATAATCAGCTGTAAAGGTATTGGTCATGGACTGAATTGAAACCGGAGCCTCACCTCCTACTACAACGCTACCAACAGCTACTTCCCTGGTTGCCCTGCGTTTTATCAATTAATAAAACCTCCACATCTCCAGCTATTAATAACACGTTTAACCAAAAATATCAAGGCGAAGCAGATCGTGATAGGTAACAATCAATATCAATGCAATAAGCACCGCAAACCCGATCATGTGAATCAATCCTTCTTTTTCCGGATCCATGGGCTTGCCTCTTACACCTTCAATGCCTAAAAAGAGAAGCCGCCCCCCGTCGAGCGCCGGAATAGGCAATATGTTTATAAGGCCCACACTAAAACTTATTAAAGCTGTAAGCATAAGCAGGTTGGCAAAACCAGTGGCAGCCGCTTCACCTACAAAATCTATAATCCCCACCGGCCCGGCAACATCCAGGGGAATCTGCCCGCTTATAGTAAGGTATAATGATTCCAATATCAGGAAAATATAACTGAAACTGGCGCCCAATGACCTGAAAAATGAAAATCTTTCGGTAGGCGGGCCTATTCCTATAACTGCCTGTAAACTTTGCGGATGCTCTTGATAGACAGG
>PUKQ01000165.1 GCA_003550565.1 Syntrophomonadaceae bacterium | reverse complement strand
GTTAAAATATTAGGCATAAGATGCCGGGTAACTCCTCAAGCAGTGAGTATAGATAAATTTATCCCTGCAGGGGGGGCTTGACTATTTGATCTTACCCAGAATATGTTCCATTCATCCAGGAGAATGTGGGGAATAAGCTCTCAAATTAGGGTCGTTAAATCAAGCCAAATCGACTCCAAAAGTTCTCGGATTTCGTGTTCGTTAATTTAAAAGCCAGGTTCATTACTATAACGCGTTTTCCGAGGCACAGCAATATGCCACATAAAAACTTGAAAAATCAAAAGCACCACTAACAAAATTCAATCTCTCCATAACTTATTACATCCAGCTTTAAATGAACTGCCATTGTTTTAGTTAATTACCAACACATTAATTACTGTCACACTATTTAAGGAATAAAAAACTTAAAATGTAAGGGAAAATGAAGGATAAATATAATATGAAGAAGTATAAAATTGGTGGAGGCGGCGGGAATCGAACCCGCGTCCGAAAGTGCAATCACAGGAACCTCTACGAGCATAGCCCTGATTTAATTCTCGCAATCCGGGCGCCATCAGGGCAGAGCCCCGGACTGCCAGCCCTTTTCAATTTCCCCGTTACGTGGAAGGGCTGCCACCTAACGGGTAGTCCGGTTTTATGACACCCCGAACCTTTTCCCCCGGACAGGGAAAAGTGGGATGCGCTGCTTATTTAAGCAGCGTATGCTACGTTATCGTTGGCGTCTATAGCCATTCCATGTTTTTACCGGGCCATGGTCCCGGACCCGCAGTTCCTGTTCTTACTACTCCCGTCGAATCCAAACGCCCCCCTATCTGACTAATTTAAACTATTTTAATTTATGCTGCTTTTCCTTAAAAGCTCTTTCTATTTCTCTTTGTGCCGTTTTTTCAGCTATGACTTCTCTCTTATCATGTTTCTTTTTGCCGCGTGCTAAACCTACCTCTACTTTAATTAAACCTTTTTTAATATACATTTGCAGAGGCACCAATGTGTAGCCTTTTTCTTTTACCTTACCAAAAAGGCGATTAATTTCGCGGCGGTGCATCAAAAGTTTCCTCGTGCGCAACGGATCATGATTGTAGCGATTACCTTGTTCATAGGTGCTTACATGAACATTATACAATAATACCTCACCGTTTTCAACCTTTATATAGCCTTCCCGCAGGTTCACCCGGGAATTACGTATTGATTTGACTTCCGTTCCCATCAACTCAATACCGGCCTCATACTTTTCTTCTATAAAAAAATCGTGGTAAGCTTTTTTATTCCTTGCTACCACTTTTACCTCTTCCGTCATTTAAAGAATCCTTTCCATCTGTTAAATACTGCAAGCATAATCAGGCATATTTATTTTACTATAAAGAAAGGCTTGAGAAAAGGAAGACCAAAAACTTCCTTATGTTTTTTATTTGGCCCCTCTAATAATTTCCGGTCTTTTCATTTATTTTACTCACAAAACTTAGGAAAAAAGAGATAGGAGATATGTTCTGTTTCCATTTTTCCTGACATAACTAAATGCAAGCCATTTTCCGGTGGGGGTTGCATTTACTTTGTCAATTAACCCTTCCATATAAACATAAAATAATAAAGGGTAAGATAGTTTAAAATAACCATTTCTTGTGATATAATGTAAAAGCTTTTAAAAAGTCCATTCAAAAGGAGGGTATGAAATATGAGAGAGCAGGTAGAAAAGGCAATTGAGCAAATTCGCCCCAGCTTGCAAGCAGACGGAGGTGGCGTTGACCTTATAGACGTTGATGAGCAAAGTGGGGTAGTGAAAGTAAAGCTTACCGGTGCTTGCGGTGGTTGCCCTATGGCCGATCAAACCCTTAAAAACGGCATTGAAAGGTTTGTAAAAAAAGAAGTTCCTGAGGTAACCGAAGTAGTATCTGTTTAAGCTGTTTTGCAAAAGTCTAAACAAAAGCCCGGTTAAGCCGGGTTTTTGTTTGTTTTTTGGGGGAAGTATTCTATGCAAGAAGTATATCTGGATAACAGCGCCACCACTCCCATGTACAAAGAAGTTATTGAATTCATGTCATCTATCCAAAGCCATGTTTATGGAAATCCTTCTTCTTTACATCGCAAGGGACTGGAAGCCGAAAAAGAAGTTAAACATGCCCGCAATAACATTGCTTATGCGTTGGGTGCCGTACCTGAAGAAATCATTTTCACTTCCGGCGGCACGGAATCAAACAACATAGCTATCAAAGGGGCAGCATATCGTTATAACCGAAAGGGAAAGCATATTATAACAACACCCATTGAACATCCCTCAACGCTTACTTCTATAAGGCAACTTCAGTCGGAAGGATATGAAGTTTCTTTTTTAAATATTAACGAAGACGGAACCCTGGATTTAACCCATCTGGAAAACTTGATAAGGCCTCACACCATTTTGATAAGCATCAATCATGTAAATAACGAAACGGGAACCATACAAAATCTTTCCCATATAGGAAAGACCATCCGCGAGAAAAACTCGCAAGCCATTTTCCATGTAGACGGCGTCCAAGCCCTGGGTAAACTTAAAATAGACCTTTTGGAAAGCAATATAGATCTTTTATCCTTAAGCGCCCATAAATTACACGGCCCGAAAGGGGTAGGGGCTCTGTGGGTTAAAAAAGGGATTGACCTGCATCCTCTCTTTCAAGGTGGAGACCAAGAAAAGAAACTGCGCCCGGGGACTGAAAATGTTGCCGGTATTGCCGGATTTGGCAAAGCAGTTTCCCTTTATTTTATTAATATGAGGGAACATACTGAACATATAAGCCAGTTAAAAAATATACTATATGCAAACTTAAAAGATTTTTTAGAAATAAAAATAAACGGGCCATCCATAGAAGAAAGCGCTCCTCATATTCTAAACGTTTTGTTTCCGGGCATCAAAGGAGAAATATTACTTCACTATTTGGAAGAGAAGGGAGTTTTTGTTTCTACTGGTTCGGCGTGTCATTCTCGAAGGCCGGACCCCAGCCATGTTTTAACAGCCATAGGATTGGAAAAGGAAGAAACAGAGGCTTCCCTAAGATTTAGTTTATCCAGCTTTAATACTTCCGGGGAAATTGAATATGCATCTCAGGCTATAATTACTTGTGTGCAAGATTTGCAAGAGCTGATGGGCCGAGGAGGAAAGCCTTAAATAATATGAAATTATTACTAATCCGTATAGGTGAAGTTGCATTAAAAGGCAATAACCGCCGCACTTTTGAAAATGCTTTGAGCCGCAATATGCACCGCGCTCTCCATAACCTATCTGTTGATATAAAAAAAATTTATGGGAGGTTCTTTGTCTACTTATACGATGAAGAACATTTTTATACAGCAATTGAAAGGCTGCAAAAAATTTTTGGCATTGTATCCATAAGTCCGGTGGAAAATGTCCCCTTAGACCCGGCAAAAATCCAAGAAAAAGCTGTCGAAGTACTACTACAATCTATAAGCACACCTTTTTCTTTTAAGGTAGAAGCTCGCCGCGCCAACAAAAATTTCCCTTTAACCTCCCCGGAAATCAATCAAGAAATAGGGGGGTACATTTTGAACCAAATACCGGCCAGTAAGGTAGATGTACATAACCCTGATTTGATTCTATATATTGAAATTCGTGAAGAAGAAGCATATATTTTCCACCACTTTTACCCCGGCGCGAAGGGATTACCGGTAGGAGTTAGCGGTAAAGCACTGATGCTTTTATCCGGAGGTATCGATAGCCCTGTAGCAGGCTGGATGGGCATGAAAAGAGGATTAGAGGTAGAAGCACTACATTTTCATAGTTTTCCTTTTACCAGCGAACGTTCGCGGGAAAAAGTAATCGATATTGCTCAATCCCTCACCGACTACCATCCTAAAATCACCTTGCATATTGCCGGTTTCACCGAGATTCAAAAGGCCATTCATACTACTTGCCCTCAATCTATGGGTGTTACCATAATGCGGAGAATGATGTTTCGGATAGCTGACAAACTGGCAAAAAAAAGGGAATGTAGAGCACTTATTTCCGGTGAAAGCCTGGGACAAGTAGCAAGCCAAACCTTAGAAAGCATATCTGTCATCAGTGCTGTTACCGAACTTCCCATATTCCGTCCACTAATTGGCTTAGATAAGCAAGAAATAATCAATAATGCCATCCAAATAGGAACTTATAACATATCCATCCGCCCCTATGAGGATTGCTGCACTGTTTTTTTACCCCGTCATCCTGCAATAAGACCTGATCTGGAACACACAGAAAAGATAGAAAATAACCTGGATATTTCCACGTTAATTGAGAACTGCTTAAATAGCATTGAAACTATTACCCTTCAAACTTCCTACTGATGCAACAAGAGATGGATATAAACCGAAGCAACTATGAGCATGGCAAACATAAACGATTTAAACATTATTTTGGGCAAACTAAAGGTAAGTTCTTCTGTAAAACGATATTGAGCATCTATCATTGATTTTTCAACTGCCACCATATAAAAGGCACCCGCCCCCATAATTAACAAACAAAAAATCTGGTTAAGAGAAAAAATATAAATAAATTCCGGAGTCACACTGAAAAAATCTACTATAAAAGCACTGCCCCCATAGCCAATCAAAAACCAGGTAAATAATTGCCCCTGATATTCAAGAGCCGTCCTTTTTTGCCATAAAACTAAAAATAATAAGTAGAGCAAAATAATCATGTAGGCCTGCTCCGGATGTGCATAATAACTGTTACTTTCTATGGCCCATGGCAAACCAGAAGAAACAATTTCACCTTCGGATGAAAACCCGATAAGAGATATAGCGCCACTCAAAGCAAGCGCCGGCGCAGCTGCATCCATCAGCTGTTTTAGAGAAAATCCCGCTATAGCCGAAAAAATTTGTGCTGCCAATAAAGCACCCACAAGGCCACCCATGAAGGAAAGCCCTCCATCCTGAAATGAAAAAATTTCCTCAAGGTTTTGCCGATAATATTCCATATCTACAAATAAAACATAAGCTGCGCGCGCACCAAACATGCCTCCCAGCAAAGATGCTATAGCTACTGATATTATCCGATCCACATTAATGCCTTTACGCATTCCTTCATGGTAAAATAGCAATAACCCAGCAATAACAGAAATCGTAAAGAAAAAGCTGTATGCAGTAACTGCAAAAGGGCCCCATTCAAAAAAAACATAATCCATTTATTATCCTACCCACCTTACTTTCTCAGTCTATTAATAAAAAAACATATTAGCTCTCTTAAATGGATAACTGAGCATGTCTAATTATATCATCTAAAGGCAAAGCTCCTTTCTTACAACCATGAATGCTCCGATAAAGTCTTCCTGCAAAAAAATCCTGTTACTGAATAAATTCAAACGACATTTTCCGAAACATGCCAAATATTAACATAAATTTGGTAGTTTTTTAAACCGGCTCTAATAAAAGCATCAAAAATTTAATTACTCTTTTTACGATAAACCACTCCCCGAAAAAGGGCAATTTTTTCTTCTTTTTTATTCTGCACGGTTACACTATAAGTTCCGGTTGACCTTGTAATATGTTCTTCCCGGGCAATAGCTGAAATAACTTGCCCTGAAAAAGCCGGCGCCAGGTAATTCATACTTACCTGCATAGCAACAGCCGGCCCACGGGAGTTACTGGCCAAGCCAAAAGCAGTATCTGCAAGTGAATATACCGCACCTCCATGCGTAATTTGATGAAAATTATCCATCTCTTCGGTAACTTCCATTTCTACCACACTATAACCGGGGACTAATTCAACTATCTCAATGCCTAAGCTTAGAGGATATTTATCTTCTTCATAATACTTTCTTTTTATTTCTTCACATAAATTCTTTTCCACCATTATTTATTTCATCCTTTCTTAACATTATTTTTATCTTTCTTACTGTTTAAGTTTGCTAAAAACACAATTATTCCTTCCAAATAAAAAAGGAGTTTCGCACCTGTTAATTTAGGTGGAACTCCTTTTTTTATGAAAAGGGATCCGGCGGGGACCTACTCTTCCGGGGGCTTTCGCCCCGAGTACCATCGGCGCTGGAGGGCTTAACTGCCGTGTTCGGGATGGGAACGG
>PUKQ01000277.1 GCA_003550565.1 Syntrophomonadaceae bacterium | reverse complement strand
GTGAAGATCGAACCTCAAAAGGAGCAGGCTATACTGAAGGCTATGGTTGTGAGAGCCAAAGACCGCTACCAGAAGGTTGATGAGTTTCAGAATGAGCTGTTGGCAGCGAGCGATAAAGACCGGGCCGGTGAAAGTTATGCCGGGGTAAGGCCAAAGAAACCAGACGAGTCGGCTAGGACAGAGATTAAAAGCAGCGAAAAAGGAATAAAAGAAAAATACCATACTACCAATATACCCGTGCACGGAGCCGCAAATTATGCTCACGGAGACTGCAACACTAATCATGACCAGAGCAGGCCGGAAAATTTCAAAGACATGCAAAAAATAGCTTCAAACATGGCGGAAAAAACTCTGGAGCTCTTTTACTCTCTCGATAATAAACTGGAAAACGATACAGTTATAAGATACCGGGCCAGGGAAATTAACCTGCTGGAAGAAAGAGAAGCTAACGGGATCAAAATAAGTGAAAGGGGTTATGCGGGAATGGCTCTGCCTTCCGGCGCCAGAGGAAGAGGCAGGACCACCTTTTTTGATAAAATTCCTGTTTTATTTCAGCCGGGGCGGCCTAAAAAAAATTATTCCCCAGATAATTTGCAGGGAGCCAAAAAAATTATAGGCGGTCCCTTTCAAAAGTTTGTTTTGCCCAAAGAAGCGGTTCCGCATCTCTTCCTTGCCCAGGTTGTCCAGGTACATGATACAGTTTTAATCCCCCTTCCCTGGGAAGTAACCCAGGAAATGGGGCGAAGAATCGGTGAAAAATGCCGCGAAATCTCCGAGAAAGCCGGCCTTACAGACGTAAAAAGATTCGTAGTAACCGACGTTTCCAACGGATATTTCGGGTACATAAATACCCCGGAAGAATATTCTATACAGTATTACGAGGGCGGAAGTAACCTTTATGGGCCCAATACCGGTCCTTATATAGGAATAAAAGTAGGACAACTGGCAAAAGAAATGGTAGAAAATGATTCCGATGGTGAGCTTAGAGAAAATTATGAAGTAAAACTTACCACAAAAACTTATTATCCCCCCGACATGGAGGAAGGAGGCACCAGAAGGACAGCCGAAAAACCCACCTATTTTCCTGCCCATAACCTGGATGAGCCTTATTGGAGTTTTAAATGGTATGATGTGCCTGCGGCAAAAATTGATTTTCACAAACCACTATTGGAAATCGAAGTAAGCAGTGACGGAGAAAACTGGGAAACCCACTATGACGGGGCTTTACCGGTTAATGATGATGGCCCTTACCTGGCAACAATATATCACCGGAAAATTTCCAAAGATAAGATGGGTTTGTATGAGGCCAGGTGGTCCAACCCTCCCCAGAATAACCGTTATTATCGTTTCAAAATATATCCCCGGGGCAATCAATCATTATTTTATTCACCTACTATGAGCATGAAAAATAAAGATTAATTCAAGTCTTTGGGAAAACGATGCTTTTATATATATTTTTCATTGATATTTTATTTTATAATCTAAATAAGGCAAATGAAATATCATTATAAAGGAGGTAACTATTCATGAGCAACGATGTGGTATGGGCAGATTTTGGAACCATGGAAAATTTCATGGTGGAGGCTTTTAAAAAAGTAGGCGTTCCCGAGGAAGATGCAAAAGTATGTGCAGAGGTTCTTATTACTGCTGATAAACTGGGGATTGACTCTCATGGACTTTCCAGGCTCAAGCCAATCTACATAGACAGAATCCAAAAAGGAATTCAACTACCGGACACAAAAATAGATACAGTGAAAGAAGGTCCCACTACGGCAGTTATAGACGGAAACAACGGTATGGGACAAGTAATAGCCAAGAAATCTATGGAAATGGCTATTCAAAAGGCCCGAGATTATGGAATGGGAATGGTAGCCGTCCGGAACTCAACTCATTACGGAATTGCAGGTTACTATGCCTTAATGGCTACGGAAGCCGGCATGATAGGAATGACCGGCACCAATGCCCGGCCTTCTATAGCACCTACTTTTGGCGTTGAAAACATGTTGGGAACCAACCCCTTGGTATTTGGCATGCCCACCGATGAAGATTTTCCCTTTTTAATCGACTGCGCAACATCAGTTACCCAGCGCGGGAAAATAGAAGTTTACGCCCGGGAAGGCAAGACCATGCCAGAAGGATGGGTCATTGGCGAAGACGGCCAAAGCAAAACAGACCCTGAGCAAACCCTTACGGATCTGGTCAAAGGCAATGCCGCTCTTGCTCCATTGGGAGGAATTAGCGAAGAAACCGCAGGTTACAAAGGATATGGGTATGCAACTGTAGTAGAGATCCTTTCTGCGGCTTTGCAGGGCGGTTCTTACTTGAAAATGCTCATGGGAGTAGAAAACGGGAAAAGCGTCCCCTACCGTCTGGGACATTTCTTTATCGCCTTTGATATCAGCCATTTTACCGAATTGGACTCATTTAAGGAAACAACGGGGAATATCCTCCGGGAACTACGAAATTCCCGTAAAGCCCCGGATAAAGAAAGAATTTATACTGCAGGAGAAAAAGAATACCTCGCCTGGCAGGAACGAAAGGAGAAAGGAATCCCAATCGGGGAAAACTTGCGGGAAGAGTTGAAAAAACTCCAGGGAGATTTGAGCCTGGATAATGTCAAGCTTCCATTCTAAAATAAACCGTTATTTGCCCGGAAGGTTTTCCTAAAGGTTCAGCTAAATAAGTATCTCCGCCCACCGCGGTCAGAGAAGAAGGCTCTAGCACAGCCGAAACAACTTCTCTAATCCGGTGGGCATTTCGTAGATAGTCCTTTTGCAAACAATTTTTTTCAATTCTTCAACTTAAGCTTGTATAGGCGAAAAAAACCTAGCAGTAAATTATGGTATAAATTAATGTAGGTTTAGAAAATAAATATACTTGATTTATATTAAAATAGTGGTAATATTATTATAAATAAAAACAATACAGAAAACTTTATATCATTTATACAACCTGTAATTTTCCTATAATTTTTCCCGCCCAAATACAAAAATAACTGCGAGTAGGAAAAAATTTTTATTATTAAGGAGCAGGCGCTTATGAACAAAGAAAATAGCGATAAACAACAACTCTGTGGTAAAGATGCAGATGTAAGGGAAGACCCCCATCAGCATACATCAAGTAAGGCTTCTTCACAACTTACCAACCTTATTTCTATCGGTATTGCCCTATCTGCAGAAAAAGATCATGACCAGTTAATGGATATGATTATTAGTGAAGCCTGCAGGGTTACTAACAGTGATGGGGGCACCCTCTACCTTTTAGATGACGGTTCTCTCAAAATGAAAATTTTACACAATCACTCTCTTAACATTTACAAGGGAGGAAAAGGCGAAATTATTGATTTGCCTGCAGTCCCACTCAACCCCACCTATGTTTCCGCCTATGCCGCCATCAACGGACAGGCAGTTTGTTTCGAAGACGTTTACCAGACTGATAACTTTGATTTTTCGGGTACCCGCAAATATGATCAGATGACCGGTTACCGTACCAGTTCTATGCTGGTTATCCCTCTTAAAGATCACCTCAATGAGGTGATCGGCGTACTACAGCTTATAAATGCCATGGATAAACACAATAAAAAAACTGTTCCTTTCGGTGCCGAAGACCGTACTTTTGTAGAGGCCCTTTCCTCTCTGGCTGCCATTGCCCTGACTAATATGAACCTGATCAAAGAAGTAGAAGATTTATTCGAGTCTTTTGCCCGGGTAATCGTCACTGCCATTGATGCCCAAACGCCATATAACGCTACTCACACTCGCAAGGTGAGTAACCTGGCCTGCCTTATAGCCGAGGAAATTAATGAAATTAACAAGGGGCCTTTGAGCGAAGAATATTTTGACGAAGAACGCCTCAAAGTCCTAAATATGTCCGGGTGGCTGCACGATGTTGGCAAAATTGCCACTCCCTTGGAGGTAATGAACAAAGCCTCACGGCTTGGAAATCTCTTGCCGCTGGTTTTACAAAGAATAGATTACGTCCTGGAAAAAGAAAAAAGTTCATTCCTGAAAAAACAGTTGCAAACATTAATAGAAAAAGGAGACATAGAAAAAATTGCGCCGCTAGAAAAAGAAATGCAGGAACGGTTAGACAAACTGCAGGAAGCCCGCAAGCTGATAGAAAAAGCTGACAATCCCGGCACATTTATAGATGATGATATAAAAAAACAATTGACTGAAGTCGGGAACTTAAAATATTATGACCAGGAGGGTTACCACCGCCCTCTTTTAGAAAAAAAAGAAATGGAAAATCTTTTAATTCCAAGGGGAACACTGACTGCAGAAGAGCGGAAAATTATTGAGGAACACGTAGTTATAACCGAAAAGATGCTGGCCCAAGTACCATTTTCTCGAAAGCTTTCCGAAGTTCCCCGGTTTGCTTGCATGCATCACGAAAACCTTGACGGCACAGGATATCCACAGGGCTGCACGGGTGATAAAATTCCCCTGGAAGTCCGCATCCTAACTGTTGCCGATATTTTTGACGCCTTCACTGCCAGTGACCGCCCCTATCGAAGCAAGATTCCTGAAGACAGGGCCGCCGAAATTATACGCCAAATGGTGGCAGAAGGGAAATTAGACAGCAATGTGGTAGAAACGCTTGTTCAAAACCGTCTCTGGGAGAGAATGGAAGAATCAAATTAGTTTGGGTTAACTAATACATAATTATTTTTCTGATTAATCATTTATGGTAATAAATGTTAGGCATTGATACTTTCCCCTTCACTTATAGCAATAAAGACAAATAATCGCGAAGGCCTCCATGAGTAAAAGATTTATACTTTTCTTGGCTTAGCCGGTGTTTTTTTATGGCGGTATTTCCTCGCTGCTTTCTTTATCTGTATTAAGAAGTTGATATGCTTCAACAGGTGCGGTTTTGCCCTTTACGCTTATTTCCCCGGCATATTTAAGGGGAAATTCTTCTTTTGCTGCTTCATAAACATCCCTGCTCACCAAAACCTGTCCAGGCCCAGCATTTGCTTCAAGGCGAGAAGCAAGATTAACTACGTCCCCAATAACCGTATATTCCACCCGGTTTTCCGCACCGATATTTCCTACTACCGCCTCACCGGTGTTAATACCTATGCCAAAATAAAGGTCAACGCCGGCAATCTCCATCACTTTTTCCCGAAGTTTGCCTCCCATAGCAATGATATCCCGAGCAGCTTTTAACGCCCATAGGGGGTGCTCCTCGAGATAGATGGGAGCATTGAATACAGCCATAACAGCATCTCCCATAAATTTATCCACCATGCCTTTATTGCGGAATATGCAATCGGTTACAATGGCAAAGTACTCATTCAAAATATTCACTACTTCTTCAGGTGGCAATTTTTCCGCCAGTGGGGTAAATCCCCTAATATCAACAAAAAGAACAGAAATATCGCGCCTGGTTCCACCAAGTTTTAAGTTTTCCTCCCCCATTTGCAGAATTTCTTCAACTACTTGAGAGGCCACATAACGGCCAAAGATACGGGTAACCCTTTGCCTTTCCCGCTGCTCGACAATAAATGTGTAGAAAAGGGAAGTAAGATAGCTTAAGCCAACAGCCATCACCGGGTAAACTGTTTCCACGTAAAGTGAGTATTGATTGAACAACAGGGAAGCTGCCAGGTAATAAATAATTACCACTAAAAGCATGAGGAAAAAACCCTTGAGAGGCCTTAACAACTGGAATATCAAAATAGAACCGATGGACAAAATAAAAACGACGAGTAAATTCTGCCAAAGCGGCAGTGGATTGATAGGACCTGCTTTGTGCAAGGTGTTAATTACGTTGGCATGTACCTCTATGCCGAACATGGGTGTATCTTTTTGAAAAGGGGTGAAAAAATAGTCACCTAAGCCTAAAGCGTAGTATCCTACCAATACTGTGCGGCCCTGGAAAGTGGCCGGGGGAAAATCCCCTTGGAGAACTGAATGGTAAGGCAGGACAGGAAAAGTATGCGGGCCTCCGCAGTAATTAATAAGAGTTTGTCCCCGGGGATCCAATGGAAACTCATAATCGGCAACCGGCAAGACCGATGAGCGGGGCTGGAATTGCCGGCCCAGGTGACTGGATAGTTCCTCTGGCGTCCCCCCCTG
>PUKQ01000224.1 GCA_003550565.1 Syntrophomonadaceae bacterium | reverse complement strand
TTATTCGAGCTGATGACTGACTCGCAGGAATGGTGGCCTGCCGATTACGGTCACTACGGGGGGCTTTTCATTAGGATGGCTTGGCACAGCGCAGGAACATACCGCAAAGGTGACGGTCGTGGAGGTGGAGGGACAGGTAATCAACGGTTGGCTCCCCTCAACAGCTGGCCTGACAATGTGAACCTGGACAAGGCCCGCCGTCTGTTGTGGCCCATCAAGCAAAAATACGGACGGAAGATCTCATGGGCAGACCTCATGATCCTTGCCGGTAACTGCGCTTTTGAGTCAATGGGTTTTGAGACCTTCGGTTTTGGCGGCGGACGCGAGGACGTGTGGGAACCGGAAGAAGAAACTTACTGGGGACCCGAGAGCGAATGGCTTGGCGATAAACGTTATACCGGCGAAAGGGAACTCGAAAATCCCTTAGCTGCTGTACAAATGGGATTGATTTATGTAAACCCCGAAGGGCCAAATGGTGAACCCGATGCCCTTGCTTCAGCCCATGATATAAGAGATGTCTTTGATCGTATGGCCATGAACGACGAAGAGACTGTGGCGCTGATTGCCGGCGGTCATACCTTTGGCAAATGTCATGGTGCTGCTCCGGAGAGTTATTTGGGACCCGAACCTGAGGATGCTAGCATCGAAGAACAAGGGCTTGGATGGAAAAATAGTTACGGCAGTGGCAAAGGCCGGGATACTATTACCAGTGGTATTGAGGGAGCTTGGACGCCCACCCCGACAAAATGGGACAACAGCTATTTTGACACTTTGTTTAAGTATGATTGGAATCTTGTCAAGAGTCCTGCCGGTGCCTATCAATGGGTTCCTTCGGATCCAGAAGCTGCGAATACTGTGCCGGATGCTGAAGATCCTTCCATACGGCATGCGCCCATGATGACCACAGCAGACCTTGCTTTAAAAATGGACCCCACTTATAAAAAGATTGCAAAGAGGTTCCATGAAAACCCGAAAGAATTTGAGGATGCTTTTGCTCGCGCGTGGTTCAAGCTGACCCACCGCGACATGGGACCACGCTCGCGCTACCTCGGTCCGGAGGTTCCCGAAGAGGAATTGATCTGGCAGGATCCTGTGCCCGCGGTGGATCATGAACTGATTGACGAAGGTGATATCAAAGAGCTTAAGGGTAAAATTATGGCTTCCGGCTTGTCTATTCCCCAACTGGTATACACGGCCTGGTCCTCAGCGTCTACCTTCCGTGGTTCTGATAAGCGCGGCGGAGCAAACGGGGCGCGTATCCGTCTTGAACCACAAAAGGATTGGGAGGTTAATCAGCCGAATCAACTAAATACTGTGATTGATAATCTTGAAAAGATCAAAGAGGATTTCAATACCTCGCAATCAGGTTCAAAGAAAGTTTCGCTTGCAGACTTGATTGTTCTTGGCGGTTGCGCTGCTGTGGAGCAGGCTGCTCAGAAGGCCGGTTACAATGTATACGTTCCCTTTAAACCCGGACGCACGGATGCATTACAAGAACAAACCGACGTGTATGCCTTCGCAGTGCTCGAACCAGTTGCAGATGGTTTCCGCAATTACCTTAAAAAGAAGTATTCTATAACATCAGAGGAATTATTGTTAGATCGCGCCCAGCTGTTGACCTTGACTGCTCCCGAAATGACGGTATTAATTGGGGGTATGCGCGTTTTAAACGCCAATTATGGACAGTCTCAACACGGTGTTTTTACCAAAAACCCGGAAACGCTCACAAATGACTTTTTCGTGAACCTTCTTGACATAAACACAGTCTGGGAGGCAGTAGATGAAAACAAAGATGAGTTTGAAGGACGTGATTACACAACAGGCGAGCTCAAGTGGACCGCTACCCGTGTTGATTTAATCTTAGGTTCAAATTCCCAACTACGTGCTATTGCAGAGGTTTATGCATGTGATGACTCTCAGGAGAAGTTTTTACAGGACTTCGTGTCTGCCTGGAATAAGGTGATGAACGCTGACCGTTTTGACCTTACATAAAAACTTTTGGTAATTCTTCTTGATTTCTGCAACGCTGATTCGTAAAGGTTGCAAACGGAATTTCTATTGATGCAGCGAAATAAACTATTTAATTATGCATAGTTGTTCCTAGGCCATTAGGGGGTATTCTGTCTCCCTAGTGGCTAAATATTTAAAGGGATGATCGGCTTCATGACAAGCAATAGAACAAGCGTTTTAGTTATTTTTGTAGCAGTATTTTTTTTGTTTTTCGATACCCACTTTCAAATGCCTATACTTGCGCCTTTTGCTCATTCTTTAGGCTCTACATCTTTTATGATTGGCCTGGTAGTAGGAGCTTATTCTTTGTTTAATATTTTGGGCAATTTGGCGAGCGGCTACTTGATAGATGCCAGGGGATGGAAAATACCTCTATTCGTGGGGACGTTTTTAGTTTCATTAAGCCTTTTTGCATACGCATATGCTTCTTCTCCGGTAAATTTATTTGTTATCAGATCTTTTCACGGCTTAGCTGGGGGCCTGGTTATACCAGCCACTTTAGCTTTCCTCGTTCAAGCACCATTTAGAGCAGGTACAGAATCTTTGTCTAAGAGGATGTCCTTTTATGGAGTCGCTATTGGGTTGGCTTCACTAACCGGGCCTCCTTTGGCAGGGGTGCTTGCATCGTATTATGATTATCAAAGCACTTATTTGGTGGTAGCTTTTATCATGGTTATTCCTGTCTTGCTGGTGATTCTTTTAAAAAAAGAAAAGACTTTTATCTCATCCAGTACGGCTTCACTTAAAAAAAATTATAGAATCGTTATGAGGTCAACAGTGTTAAAAACTGCCTTTGGGTTGGTTTTTGTGCTGATGGGGTGCACCGGAACCTTGATATCATTTTTTCCGGGCAAAGTGGAGGAGCTGGGTGCTAACCCGGCTGTCACAGGTGCTCTTTTTACCGCTTTTGCAGCTACTGCAGTCATAGTGCACCTGGTTTGGCCCGCTTTGGCGAAGCGTTTTAACCTTTGGAATAGTATTTTAGCGGGATTTAGCTTGTTAATACTTTCCATGGTGGCATTGCATGTTCTAAATTTGATAGTGGCTCTGGCATTTGCCTTGGTAGGTTATGGGGTGGGATTTGGGCTTTTACTTCCAGCGCTTCTTGAGTTGGTAGCCAAAGGAAGCCGCCCTGAAAACAAGGGTTTGGCTTCAGGTTTTTTCTTCATGTTTTTTTCTTTGGGAGTTGCGGTGATTCCACCTTTTGCAGGCTTGCTACAACAATCTATAGCCAACATTTCTCCTTTTGTGGCAGCAGCTTCGTTGGCTCTACTGCTCTGGATACCGATTACTTGGCGGGTGAAGCAGGCGATTCAGGAAGCATAAATACCTGAACTTAAAATTGCCACATTTCTATAATCCTAATAATAAATCACCCGTGGAAATATCCGGGCTTATGCCGCCACTTTGCAGCTTTATTTTGATCAATAGTAAGTGTGAAATTTTGTAAAAGAAGCAAAAAATACCACTTCATTGTGTTTGGTTGACCAATTCCTCCATTTGTTTCTCCCACGACTATTGCTTAAAATATTATTATTTGATAAAATACAATCTGGTAGAAAATTAAAAAATCTAGCCCACATAGAATAGATGTTTCATTTTATTTCTTAGTGCGATATATTTTTTTAGAACTAAATATGAGGGGAGGTTTCCCCCCAGGTGGAAACAGGGTCTAAGGAGTTTACTGATAATTCTTCCTCCCGTTCCTCATCGAGGCGCATTGTTTTTATTATTGCTGCCTTGCTTATTCTGCTTTTTGTAATTATTGCCTCTATATTTTTATTTGCCGAATCTGATGAGAGTCTACCTTTTAGCGCTACCATTAAAGAAGTCGAAGGTTCTGTTATGGTGCAGCTTTCCGGCAGAGCGGAAACTGTTCCGGCAGAACAAGGAATGGAACTAAAAGAAGGGGACCATGTCATTACCGGGATGGATGGTTACCTGGAGATCGGATACGAAGATGGAAGTATTACCCGTGTGGCCCCGAATACCCGCATGAATATTGACTATCTCTATGCTGATGAAGACGAAGCAACTATAGCAATTATAAATGTTAACATCGGTAGTATATGGAATAACGTGGTGGAATTAGTTGATCAAAATTCCCGTTTTGAAGTCAATACCCCTTCTTCTGTGGGCGGAGTGCGTGGTACCAATTTTTATGTAAGAGTGTGCGAGGAAGAAGAATCTTTGTTTAGAGCCTACTCCGGCTTGCTTGGTGTGAGCAAGCTGCCAAATTCCGGCAATGGCGAACAGGCGAGCAAAAGCAACAATGAAGCCGGCTTGCATTTAGACTTATCTTTTAAGTCATGGGGCAAATCAGCGCATGCCGATGCAGCCCCCGGGGGCGAAACGCTATTAGGGCCTTTTCAGCAAACCCGCTCCACACCCCTGGTTCCGCCTCCCCCTGATCCCGATCCAATAGACCCCCTGGACGTGGGCGACTTTGAAAAAGACAACCTGGTGGAAGATCAGCCTGAGGCTTACGCAGAAGTGGGGCACCAGGCCAGTGGCCTTTTGCTTAAGCAGTCCGAGGAAAGGTTGTGGGAAGAAGCCGAAAAGCTGGCCCAACTGCAGCGGGAGCTGGCCCTGCTCCGGGAAAAAGTGGACAAAGAAACTGATCCGGATAAGCTGGAAATGCTTCTGGTTTTAGTAGATCTCCTGAATAAAGAGCTTGATTTGACATTTGACTTAATAGAGAAATTTTTACAGGATAGGAATGAACATCTACAGAATAAGGAAATGTTTGCCGAACTCAAAGAAGAGGCCGAAATCCTGGATCCTGATGAGCTGCGGGAAAGGGCAAGAGAAGTAAGGGAAAAAGAAAGAGAATGGGAGGCAGAGCGTAAATCTCGGCAAGAAGCGGCAGAGGAAATAGAGCAGGACCGCGCTAATGTACGGAAAGAGGTAGAACAGGTAGCTGAAGACCTGGGCTTGCAGGAAGCCCTGCAGGAAGCAAGAGATGCGGTTACCGAGGAAGATATTGACAATATTTATGAAAAAATTGTGACAGATTTGGAGCAGCTGTATGAGACCTTAGCTTCAGGTGAGGATGATTATGATGAAGATATAGATACAGATACAGACACTGACACTGATGCTGACACCGATACAGGAACCACAAAGCCCATGGTAACTCTGGATGCAATTGATGATTTAACCCTTTCTAGCGAATTGTCATATTATGAATTTGAGGTAAGTACCAATGCCACCTCTTTAAGTGCAGAATCAAGCAATCCTGACGTAGCTGATGTAAGTATATCCAATGAAACAGCAACTATCTTTATAGAAGAAACAGGTACAACAGAAATCACTATAACCGGTACCCGAAGTGGTTACCTTAGCAGAGCCAGGTCTTTCCAGGTGGTAGTAGAGCCGATACCAGATACAGACACCGTGAACATCACTCTTCAGCCTTATCCCGGAGGAGCCGTTGCCGGAGGTGGTGTCTATGCAGAGGGTTCCAGCGTAACTGTCACGGCCAGTCCCGATGAGGGCTATGAATTTATCGGTTGGGGCATAGATGGAAACGTGGTAAGCACCGATGCCAGTTATACTTTTATTGCTTCAGATGACCTTACCTTGGCAGCAGAATTTGCCCTTCTTGGCTATGACATATCAGTGTCTGCGGTTCCTCTTGACGGGGGAACCGTAATCGGTGGCGGAACCTATGATCCCGGAGCAACGGTTGAAGTGACGGCTACAGCTGCTAGTGGTTACCATTTCACCGGTTGGTTAGCAGAAGGTATTATTATGAGTGAAGACATCAATTATTCTTTTGTTGCCGCAGATTCCGTTGACCTGGTGGCAAGCTTTACGTTGAATGAATACAGCGTATCTTTTGTTGACTATGACGGTACCGAGCTTAAAGAAGAGATTGTGGAGCATGGCAGCTCTGCTACAGCTCCTGCAGATCCTGTGCGTGAGGGGTATGTCTTTGCCGGTTGGGACACTGACTTTGAGAGGGTCACAGAAAGCTTGACGGTGATGGCTACCTACCAGATAAAGCAGTGCACACTGAGCTATACTGCCGGGGCTAACGGTTCCATTGAAGGGGAAAAAACTCAGGTTGTAGATC
>PUKQ01000093.1 GCA_003550565.1 Syntrophomonadaceae bacterium | reverse complement strand
TCTACCCTGTATAATGTTTTATAGTTACAGTAATAATAACAAAAGCTATTGCTGTTAGCAAATACAGCCACGCAACAGTTCTGTTCAGACCAGAAAACTGCCATTGTTCAATTTGCCTCTTAATTCCCCCAATAAGAGGAATGACGGCTTATTTACATTTAATTATTTTTCGCATTAATATGTAAAGTAGTTATGTAAATTTAATGGTAATGGAAAAAAATTTAATGTTATAAAGAAGCCATTTCAACCTATTTCCAGTTAAAGTAATCCACAATATCCACAGAGTTATCCACAAGGCAATTGCCTTTTTTCTCAACCTTTGAGGACAATTTCCACAATACACACAACCGAGTGACACCAATATTACTAATATACATGAATGATTATATCTTTGTATATTGATTTGATTGCCAAATGCTTCAAAGATACAATTAACAACTTGTTATGATCCAAAAATAAAAGGCTTTTTTCGCAAAATCCAACTAAGTGGAGCTTCTGGCATCTGCCTTTCATCTACAAGAAAAATCTAAAGAAAGCATTGCTCTCTTTTATAAGTCAAATTATTTTATCTTCATTTGAAGGTAATGAGGACATCACCGGCAACTACTCCTTGTCCCTTGGGATAGACAAAGAGGGGGTTTACGTCCATCTCGGCAATTTCTTCCCAGTCACAAGCCAGTCTGGAAAATTTAATAAGGGTTTCTACGAGGGATTCCAGGTCTGCAGGAGGATCTCCCCTCCATCCTGCCAAAATTTTATGGCCCCGAATAGAGGAAATCATGTTCCAGGCATCTCTACGGGTAAGGGGGGCTATTCGGAAGGAAACATCTTGCATTACCTCCACAAAAATGCCCCCGAGGCCAAACATAATTGTGGGGCCAAATATTGCATCGCGCTTCATCCCAATAATAGCTTCTACTGCCGGTTTCAACATTTCCTGGACCAGGATTCCTTCCACTTGGGATTGCAAATTTTCGTTTTCTACGGAAGAATAAATTTTTTCCCAGGCCCGGCGTAACTCTTCACCGTTGGAGAGGTTAAGGACCACTCCGCCAAGGTCGGTTTTATGGATGATGGCCGGAGATTGAACTTTTAAGGTAACGGGATAGCCAATTTCATCGGCTACGGACACAGCTTCTTCTTCAGAAACTGCCAGCTGCCCGCGGGGAGTTTTGATGCCATAGGCGCGTAAAATGTTGCTCGCCCGATATTCCGTGAGATGTCTATCCTTACTTGTTAACAATATGTCTGCGCAGGATTGGCGGTCTTTAACCAAAGGAAGGGAATCGCTCTCATTTGCAGCAATTTCCGCTTCTGCCGCAATCACATCTTCCCGGGAAGCTATCCAATCCGCCAGGGCACTTACAGCCCAAACACCGTTGTCAATGCTGTCAATAACAGGAACGCCCGCAGAACGCATCTGATCCAGCAATTCATGAACATCCCGGGGATCACCGAAGGGATAGCCGATTAATACCACCGGTTTGCTTATTTCCTGATAAAGTTCCGCCAACTGCCGGGATACAGATTCAAAAACATCTACTCCCAACTGAAAACTTAGCAGCAGGACATCTACATGGGGATCTTTCTCTACAACTTGAAGGCTGCGATACAAAAGGTCTCTTTCAACCATAACCCGAGCGGTAAGATCCACGGGATTGGCAGAGGATGCAAAGAAAGGCAACATTTCGTCCAATGCCTGGCGAGTTTCCGCACTTAATTCCACAACCTCCAGTCCTTTCTGAGCGCACTTGTCTGCCAGAATAACCGCGCCCCCGCCGGAAGCGGAAATAATAGCGGCCCTTTTACCGCGGGGCCAACGCCCTGCAACTGCCACATTAAGCAAGGAAAGAAGTTGTTCCAAGCCCTCGGCGCGGATAATTCCGCCCTGGCAAAAAGCAGCATCATAAAGATGATCTTCTCCGGCCAATGAACCGGTATGAGAAGAAGCGGCACTGGCTCCGGCTCCTGTTCTACCCACTTTCATTATTACAACAGGCTTGTCCTGGCGGCGAGCTTGCCGGGCGGCTTGTAAAAAACACTGTCCTTCACCTTCTTTAAGCCCTTCAATATAGCCGGAAATGATTTGAGCCTGAGGATCGTTAACCATATAAGAAAAAAAGTCTGTAAAACCAAGATCTGCTTGATTGCCCACACTGGCAAAATAATTAAAACCGAATTTCATTTGACCGGCAAGCTGATAAATGAATGCGCCGAAGAAGCCACTTTGAGAAATAAGGTTAAAACGATAAGGGTAAAGGTTTTCCCTGTATTTCTGCTGCCGGGCAAAGCTGGCCCATAAACCGTTAGCGTTGTTGATCATGCCCAGGCAGTTGGGGCCCATAATACGCATACCATAGCTGCGGGCTGTCTTTACCATCTCTTCTTCTATACGGCGCCCTTCTTCGCCCACTTCCGAAAAACCGGAAGTGAATATTATTACGCCTTTAACACCTCTTTCAGCACACTGCTGTAACATTTGGGGAGTATATTCAGCTGAAACCACTATTATGGCCAGATCTATTTCCGCCGCCGGTATATCGCTAACAGAAGGATAACATTTATAGCCGTGAATATCCGAATATTGGGGATTAACGAGGTAAATGTCGCCTCGATAACCGGTTTCCATGAGAGCTTTGAGGGGAAGGCCTCCCGGTTTGGCCAGATTGGCAGAAGCACCGATAATCGCCAGAGATTTGGCCGTAAAAAACGGTTCTATTTCTTCAATGTTTTTAAGATTTCCTTTGTGAGGTTCATTAGAACCATGATGTTTGTTTGATTGCTTCAATTTTTACTGCCCCCTAAGGTGAATATTTTCACCGTTATCTAAAAAAACATGTTTGGCGCCAGCACCATCTGAGCTTTAATTGTCTTTAAAGGTGTATACATTTTCTTTGCTTAACTTATATAATTCTGCATATTCCGCTTTTTTCCTTTGAAGTTCATCCAATGCAAAAAAATGCAAGGAGTTCGGTAATCATAAAACTTAATTTGCCATTCTCCTTTCATACCCGTAAAGAAATGAAAAAGTAAATATTGTTCCATAAAAGGGTTTGAGTAATTTATAACGAAGAGTATATTTTAATTTCAACTAAATTTGAAGAATAACTACATTGATGATGGCAGGGGAAATTATAAAAAAAACGGAGGTATTTTATGCAAGAGTATATTAAGATGACTATGCGGGAAGTAGAATCTTTGGACCGGGAAAAAACAATTTTTTTGATGTCCGTCAGCCCCATAGAAGCTCACGGACCGCATCTCCCTTTAGGGACAGATATTTTCGTGGCTGAAGAACTGCAAAGGCGATACGTTAATGCCTTAAAAGAAGAATTTCCCTCATATACACTTATAAAGCTGCCTCCGCTTTACCTGGGCGCAGATGCCGTTCCAGCGGAGGGCTCCCTATCCGTTTCCGGCCCCACGCTAAAAGATACTCTCATGGCCTTAAGCAGAGGACTGGCAAAACAGGGCTTCCGGTATTTATTTTTATCCGATAATCACGGCGGGCCGCGCCATCACCTTTCTATAGAAGTTCTGGCCCGGAAGTTGTGGAAAAAATATCGATTTTATCTGATTAACCCATTTGGCCTGGTCTTTCGTCTCATGGTCCAGCACGATGAAGATTTCATGCAAAAAGTGGGGCTCCGGGAAGGAGAAATGGGCGATGACAACGATGCCCACGCCGGAACTAACGAAACTTCTTTGATGCTGGCCGTGGATCCGGAAAAAGTAGCCTCTGACTATAAAGAGGTGCTTCCCTCGGCGCCTCCGCCCCCTAAACGCCCAATATTAATATTATCGCGCATACTGGGAATGTTTTCTGAGCAAAAAAGGAAAGATCTGGAACATCTTGCCAACGTGATGGGGTGGGTAAGCGATCCGGAAATGAAACCCTACATGGGTTTTCCGGCTCTTGCCTCCGCAGATGCGGGAGAAGCCATGTTTAATACGCGGGTAGAAGTAGCCATGCATCTCTTCCGCGATGCCCTGGCAGGAAAGCCCGTACTTATCAAACCTATGCTTTGGGGACTCAAATTTCTTTATAAACTCCCGGAATAAGCCCTTTTAAACTTGGGAATAATCTATGCCTTGTTTAATAATAAGCAAACATAAAAATAATTGCCGGTAGAAAAGTTAATTTACTCTTTATATTTAGGTATATCAAATCGCAACACATAGTTATCTAACTGGCCATATAGTTCTTTTAAGTCAACAACCTGCTTCGCTGCCCAGCTAATGTCGGTGGCATATTGATGCATTCCCGGAACCAGAGGATTCCAGCGCATTTTATAGAGAGTATCCTGCTGATAGTCTTTATTATTGACATACAATGCTGAAATAAATCTGGCACCTCCCCTGATAGCTTCTTCCGGAGAAAACCACCTTTCCTCATAGGCGCGTTCTGCTCCTTTCTCGATGGGAGCCTCGTCGTAGGCACCGATACCAAACATATTGTAAACTTTTACTTCATCCTGGTCTGAAAAAAGATCGTCTTTGTCTTCAACTTTAACCCCTTCGGCTAAAGTGCTGGTACCATCACCTGTTTCATGTAATGCAAGGGAGGCAAGAAAGATTTCATTAATATCATAATGTTCACCGGCCCAGATAAAGGCATCGGCTTTGCCCTCTAAATTACCTTTGGTATTTAATATTTCATTTAATTCTTCCTCCTCAATACCTGCCTGCCCGGAAAGCAATAAAAACTGGAATAACCCTTCACTACAAGTTTTTACAGTAGATTCGGTAAAATCATTGTAGACCCAACCAATTCGGTGACCGGCATGGATCTTGTACCAGATTCCTTCGGTGGAAGAAGATGTCCCTTCTTTCCCCTCGGCATCAGTTATAAGCACGTACTCTTCCCCCTCTCCAACTTTGGTCAATACATCACTTTCCGTAGTGGGCTCCCGACGCACATTAAGCTCTGAAGCTGTAATTTTCACCGCTTTTTGTTCCGATCCGTCAAAGTTAAGAGGGTCTATAAAAAAGAGCAGGTCTTCTTCATCCGGCGACTGCCATCCACCACCATAAAGATCTGTTACCGGAGCAGAATCTTCTCTTTGAATGTCTGCCATCTCAGAAATTGAATAGTTATATGGGGTACGGTTTACTATTTCACCGCTTTGGACATCTTTCACCGCCGCATTAAACTCCTCCTTAAGCTCACTACTCTCCTCATACGGAAGTGCTTCATAAACGGCCCAGGCTACCGCCCACTGATAGTCAAGCTCTTCATAATCCGACAAATTCAGTCCTAATAATACGGCATTATCTTCCAATAAATACTGAAGCTCTTCTTTATCAGCTGAATTGTTTATTTTTTCAAGAGCTGATTTTTCCTTTTCCGGGCATCTCATTCCCAAATCACATAGTTTGCCTTCAATGTCTTTGGTAACGGCTTTTTCACCGCCAAAAATTAGCAGATCATAAGCAGGATAAGTAATTAGATATTCCTTTAACACAGACGGCACTTCGTTGTCAACCAGCAAAATTCCGTTTTCCCTGCGAGCCGCATAAGCCGCGCCGGTGATGGCATCGGGGAAATCCAGGCCGCTGGCAAACATAGTTTGCTCTTGCGGAGCAAAATGATTGGCCAGAGCCACGGAAGTTTCAAAACGGTTTTCTCCGCTTACTCGCACCGCTTCCGGTAAATCACCGTATACTTTTTCACTCACCACCGCTTCTCCTCCCACCACAATGGTTTTTTCAATGTCCAGTTTTTCTAATGCTTCGATTACATGTTCGGATAATTCATCCTTTTGCGTAAGCAATATGGGAAAACCTTCTACGGCAGCATAAGAAGCCGCGGATAAGGCATCGGGGAAATTGCCTCCACAGGCTATAACTGCCTGCGATGTTTCATGCGGCTCAAACTCATCGGCAATTAATGCTGCCGTATGGTATCGATCTTTGCCACTTAAGCGGCGAACTTCTAATCCCATGTCTTCTTCCAATTCTTCTTGCACTGCATTAGAAATAGCGGTTTTACCACCTAGAATAATTATTTCACTGGCTTCCAGATGTTCTATCTGCTCCCGGGTTTTATCAATTAATGTATCAGATGGGGTTAATAGTATAGGGGCATCAAGCTTGTATGCAAGGGGCACTCCTGCTAAAGCATCGGGAAAGTCTTCTCCTTGTGCCAGAATAACCGAAGAAGAATTCTGCCACCCCGCTTCGCTGATCTTTTGAGCGGTTTCATAGCGGCACTCCCCTTGTAGACGGGTAAGGGAAATAGTGTTATCCTCAGCACTCGTCTCCTGGAAGCCTGACCCGGAAATTATAACTGCCAAAATACCTACAATAATACATAATAATACGTAACTGCCTAACTGCCTATCACTTAGAACCCTTTTGGGGAACAATATTCGCAATAACCTTTTTCTTTGCATGAGCAATTCTCCCCTCATAAGTTCCCGTTTAAAAACTTACCTGCATATTTGGGTTATTCTTTGTTTCGTTTTTCTTACTGCTTGCATAATTAATACTTGAGCATGAAAATAAGATTTACTGTTTAATAATAATTGCTATAATCTGCTTTTCATCAAAATTTCTATATATATTAGGGCTTTTCCTTGTTTTAAAAAACCGGTTGTTTAAAATACTTTAACTAATAGATTATTTTTTTATAAAACAATTCTAATTAAAATAGGGCTAAACTTTTTCTGCAGCCCTGGAAGCCCTATATGATATGAACCTAATTTTTTTATAGAGAAAGGTTAGGAACAGCGTTGAGGTCAAGTGGTGATTGTTCGCCACGCCGAAAATAAGGAAAAGCTGCAGCTGCTATCATCGCGGCATTGTCTGTACAAAGATCAGGTTGAGGGCAGTTCAAAAACACTTCCGGCGCAGACTCAACCAAACGCTGTTTCATAAGATAGCGCAAAGAAGAATTAGCAGCCACCCCGCCGGCGAGAAGCAAGCTGGCCGGCTGTTTTTCCACCACGGCAGAGATGGTTTTCTCCACCAAAACCTCAACTACGGCAAACTGAAAGCTGGCCGCAAGATCGGGTAAACTCACCTGTTCTCCTTTTTCCCGCATCGTGTGCAAATAATTAAGCACGGCCGACTTTAAGCCACTAAAGCTAAAATCAAAGCGGCTTTCTTTATCCAGGTAAGCCCGTGGAAGCGGAATAGCTTCCGGATTGCCTTCCCCGGCTAAATTGTCTATTACAGGCCCGCCGGGATAACCCAAATCAAGAGCACGGGCTATCTTATCAAACGCTTCCCCGGCAGCATCATCCCGGGTTTGCCCAAGCAACTGAATATCTCCTTCTTGAGGGATCCAAACCAGATCAGTATGTCCCCCGGAAGCTACCAAGGCCACCGACGGGTAAGCGGGCAGAATTCCGGCTCGATGAGTGGGCACCCCTCCTTTACAACCTTCTTTCAATTGCCCCTCATTTTCCCGGGAAAAAAGGAAATTGGCATAAATATGCCCTTCCAAATGATTAACTGCCAGGAGGGGAATTTTAAGGGCATAGGCCAATGATTTAGCTGTAGATACCCCAACCAAAAGAGCACCCACCAAACCCGGTCCGTAAGAAACAGCCAGGGCATCAACCTGTTCCAATTTTATTTCCGCTTCTTCCAGCGCTGCGTCTATCAGGGGATTAATTATTTCTAAATGACGGCGGGAGGCAATTTCGGGAACAACCCCTCCAAACCTGGCATGTAAGTCTTCCTGGGAAGAAACCAGATTACTGAGAATTATTTGGCCATCTTTTACAACAGCCACAGCAGTTTCATCACAAGAAGTTTCTATTCCCAATATTATTGTTTCATTTGAAAGCAAATAATTTCACTCCTGTTCAAAAGGATTTTCATAAGGAGAATCAAATCGGTGAGCCAATTCTTTGCCCCATTCATCCAAATTTTCATTGACCATGATCAGGGCATCTTCATCCCGGTAATATCCTTCCCATCTCTGCAGAACTTTAAAGCCGTGCGCAGCATAAAGGCGTCGCGCTTCTATGTTGCTCGGCCTGACTTCCAAAGATATTTTGGCTATACCTTCACGATATGCCATGGCCAAAATCATTTTTAAAAGAAGGGAACCAAGACCCTTCCGCTGGTAATTTTTATCTATGGCCAAAGTAGTAAGATGAGTTTCCTCAGAGGCAACCCAAATACCGCTGTAGCCAATTACTTTATCACTCTCACAGAGGACATAGTAGCGCGCAAAACGGTTTAAAGTCAGCTCTGTTTCAAACCCCGATTTATGCCAGGGGGTAGAAAAAACTTTTGTTTCTATCCGCATGACAGCATCCAGGTCCTCACTAAGCATGGGCCTGAAGTGCAAATTTTGATGAGGTGAATGGTCTTCTATGAGTATATTAATATTCATGCTCACAGATTATTGCACCTCCTGTTCCCTGCATTGTTGCTGTTTTCGTTGCTCCGCTTCCGGCAGCCTCAGGTAATAAGGCTGCAGGTGATAGGGTGAAAACTCTTCAGCCGGCGCTTCCGCCAAATTGAGACGCCGCAAAGCACAGCGAGCTACTGCAGAAGCTCTGTTTAGAGCAAATGCAGGAGGGACTTCACCATACCTGCTCTTCAATTGTTCATGTAAAAACGGCGCATATTTAAAGATGCCATCACCGGGGAAAAAAACCCGCCCTGAATAAAGCTGAATTTCTGCCAGCAGTTCGGTAATGGAGATGGCTACCGGTTCCAACAGGTTTTTAAGATAGGTTTCTCCGACTACCCCGCCTGTATTTTCTATACCGCTCCCCTTGACATTGTTGTAGGGAGCACCTTCATCAGCATTACTTCTTTTTTCATTATCGGAAGGAGCTTCAGTTTTGCTGTCTTTTTCGTTTTCCGATAATGAATGAGTTAGCGAGGCACCTTCACTATCGGAATCTATATTAATAATATCGTTACGAAGTTCTTCCTGTTTTGAACAACATCGGTAAAGAGCCGCATACACCTGGTCACGACGGGCGTCAAGTATGGGGCAGATAAGTTCACCGGGTAAGGTGGCCAAATTTCCCGCCAGAGCTTCCAGAGTAGATACGCCTACTGCAGGAATATTAAGCCCCTGGGCAAGACCCCGGGCCGTGGAAACTCCGATGCGAAGACCGGTGAATGAACCGGGACCGGCTGCTACCGCTATCGCCCCCAAAGCACCGATATCAGTAGAAGTATCTTCCAAAATATCGTCTATTAAAGGCAATAAGCGCTGTGAATGGGTCTTTTTTATGTTTTGGGTATATTCAGCCAGCAAGGTATTTTCCTCGCTTTCCAAAAGAGCAACACTGCATACTCTAGTGGTTGTGTCCAGCGCCAAAACAAGCATGGCATTTCTCTCCTTTACTCACCATCGAGTTCTCCTTTACAGTTATGTTCCAAAGCATTCAATAATTTTTCAAGTAATGCACAATATGCCTCGCCATGGGGAAAAAAGGTTAATATTCTTCGGTCAGTGTTCCCGGCGGTGCGGTCATAAGCCAAATTCAGGTCCAGCCGCTCCGAAGGGAGAAAACTAACAAATTTATCCGCCCATTCGATAAAAACAGGGCCATCTCCTTCCAGGTATTCGTCCAACCCCAAAGGTTCAAGTTCACTTTCCGCAGTAAGGCGGTAAAAGTCAAAATGATACAGGGGAAGGCGTCCTTCGTAAGTCGCCATCAAGGTAAAGGTAGGACTGCGAACAGTTTCACTAACACCCAAGCCGCAGGCTGCTCCTTTTACCAAAACAGTTTTACCAACCCCCAGTTCACCATGCATGGCTATAACCAAAGGCGAAGTAATTATTTTCCCCAAAATTTTCCCCACGGCATATGTTTCTTTTGCACTGCGGGTTGTAATCGCCGCTTTTTCGATAATCATATTCATCTCGCTTCTTAATTATTACATAATTTGGCGACAAATATTCTTGATTTGTATTATATCCCATTGCCATAGCTTTGAAAAGTCGGAGCAAACGTTTCTGAAGCAAAGTTTCCCTTCAATAAAATTTCAATTCAAAATACAAAAGTCTAATCAAAAAAGTTTTTTTGAAAAAATGACTTATCGATGAATCATCAATGAGATTTTGGAAGAAGCCGTTTTCCAGGTTGTTTCCTCGAAGATGCTCCTAAGTGCCTATTATTTCCTAGTTAGCAGGAAGCTTCCACTAACACTTTTCCGGTCAAAAGCTTACAGATCTTGCTACTCTAAGTAATATCTATCAGAAACTCTTTATAATGCAAACAAGCTAATTTATTAATGATTATACTTTTTTAAGAAATATCTGCGACTTTTTCTATGCGCTGTTTTATTCTTTGGAAAAGAATTTCTTCTTCTGTTAGGTTAAGCTCTAAAGCATTTTGGGGGCATATTTCCACGCAACGTCCGCAACCGCGGCAATCTGGCCCAAATTGAGGCTTGCCGTTTTCCATGTTAATCGCCCGGACAAAGCACCATTCCGCACATTTTCCACATCCCTGGCACAACGCCCGATTTAGTTGTATTGATATACCGGGAAGTCCTTTGCAAGCTTTGTCCAGATTCGGGCCGCGTTTTTCCAAATGAGTGCGGTAAAGGCAACAGCAATCATCACAGAAGCATATAAACATAAGTTTGTCAAAATCAGGCAACCCAAAAGCTAAAGGATCTATCCACACATGAGCTATGCTGGCTATGAGTCCTGCATCGGCAGCTTTCTGCACATGGTTGTGGGCCTCATCCAACGTAACTTTACGTCCGTGAGAAGGATGCATGCGTTCCACTGCCCGGCCCAATACCATGCAGCCAATGTCCTGAGGATAGTCCCGGCATTTGGTGTGCCCCCGGCACAAGCATTCATCTACTATGAATATTTCCGCCGCCAGGTCCAGAACCCGCCTGACTACCTTATTGGGAATAGTTACGCTTTCAGGGGGGGCTACTTTTACATTTATGGGCACGTAGGTTACCTCGTTATAAGGATAGGCGAAAAAAGGGTTAATTATCCACTTAAGAACAGGTAGAGAACTCCACTTTTTCCCCAATTTGACAATAGGCCAACCGAGCTTAAAAGCAAATTTGACAAATTTACGAGGAGGGCCATATTTATATAGTTTCATCTTGTTTTAGGCGGGGCTACTCCCACTTCTGAGCAACAGCATAAGTGGGAGAGGAATCGCCATTCCTCCCTTCTATAAGCAGAGTAATACAGCCAGTTAAGGCTTAAACTGGTCAACCAGAGCTTAGAAATTATGATTAAGTTAACAAGTTAACACACAGCGTACTTCAGTTAGTACTTCAGTTTTCTTCAGTTAGTTTCTTTTATTTCTGCTCTCAGCCATTCACACCAAGCATCTAACCCCTCACCGGTTTTGCACGAGGCTTCAAATATCCGGATGTGGGGGTTAAGGCGGTAGACATGTTCCCGGAAATTTTCCCTGTTAAAGTCAGCCAGGGCAAGGTAATCTATTTTATTTAAGACTAAGGCATCACTGACGGAAAACATCAAAGGATATTTTATAACCTTGTCGTCACCTTCGGGAACACTGAGAATCATTACTTTGCGGTCGGCGCCGGTGTCAAATTCTGCGGGGCAAACCAGGTTGCCGACATTTTCTATAATAATCAAGTCCAGGGATTCCAGATTCATACTGCCCAAAGCAGCTTTGATCATGGGCGCATCCAGGTGACAGGGGCCACCCGTGCGCAGCTGCACCGTTGTTACTCCTTCGGCAGAAACCCGGGTAGCATCAACCTGAGATTCGATATCGCCTTCAATTACACCTATACGGAATTCTGTTTTAAGGCGGCGGATGGTTTCTATAATGAGGCTTGTTTTGCCCGCACCGGGTGAAGCCATAAGATTCAACATAAAAACTTTTTTTGCATGTAATTCTTCCCTTATTTCCTGAGCGAGATTCTGATTATCGGAAAGAATATTTTCTTTGATATTTATAAACTTTATGGGATCCATATTAAATCACTCCTATACTTTCAATAAAAAACTCCGTGCCGGAAACAAGTTCAACTTGCTTGCTTTCACAGCAGGGACAATATATTTCTTTTTCCTTGACATCAGCATTAAAGTTTTCCGCGCACTCTTTACATTGAAATTTAACCGGTATTTTGGTTACATTTATTTTACTTTCTTCAGCCACAGTCCCTTTGCTTAAATAATCAAAATACCACTGCATCCATTCTTCTACAAAATCACGCATTTCTCCTACTTTAAGATCAATACTTACTACTTTTTGAGCATTGCTTGCCTCGGCATGTTTTAAGACCACCTTTAAAATACTTTCCGTAACTGCCAGTTCGTGAATGTTCAAGCCCTCCCCATATATAGACTTCTATAAACTTCCAGTTTGATTTCGGGTCACAAAATGCGATAAAACCCCACTATTTAGGAATTTTTCAGGAAAAAACTGAGTTCTCTTTCGCCTGACCTTGCTTGCTTTATTTTTAAACTTCCTACTTAATTACATATTGTAATGTTTCTCCGTGTTTTTTCCAACTTCTTTCCCTTCAGAAGAATTTAGGCTTATATTCTTAACTCCGGGAAGATTTAATTTTGAAGGAAAATCTTCCACCTGCCGGGACATGCGATGATAAAGCTCAAGCACTGTTGACTCCAAATCTTCAGCTTTTACCTCTACGGCTTCCTGCGGGCAAACTACGGCACAAAAGCCACAACCTTTACACAGGAAATCATCGTGCGCAGCTTTTCCCTGAATTATGGTTATAGCACCGGTGAAACATTGTTCCCCACATTTCCCACATCCAATACACTTATCACCATCTACAGAAACTGAAATTCCTTTCAGACGGTAAAAAGTATCTTTGGATTCGGGGGGCAAATATTTATAACCTATGAGAAGGGTGCAGCAGCAAGGGCAGCAGAAACATACAGTAAGGAAAGACCGATCTGCAGAAACATTCCAGATAGTGTTGTCACCGGCGGCATGGCCCATGAACGGTATTAGCCCGGATTCTATGGCTTTATGCAGGTGACTTATAGCTTCTTCTATGGATACATGCATGGCAACATTAGGATCTTCTTCCGCAGTTGCTGATCCAATATGAAGACATCCAAGATGCATATCGTAAGACTGGCAATTTTTGGCTTCCCTGCAGGTACAGCGCCAAATAATGGTCCGATGGGAAGATTTACGAATAATATCTTCCAACAAAACAACGGGAAGAGGAACGTTTAATGGCCGCACTTCAGCGTTAATCGGCAGATGGGATATATTAAATTTTCCCGGCTTAACCTGGGCTGTTCTCACTTTTAACGCAAACTTGCCTAAAAGAGGCACATTCGGTTTTATATAAGATAATTTCCAAATTCGCGCCAATACCCAGAGATACCAGCGAGGACGCTTTCCCATAGGAGTCTCCTTTGGTTAGGAATTTTATAGCAATAATAAGCAAAATAATTCCTTAAATTCTTTTTATGAAAACATTTAACTATTAATTTGCTGTATGAGCTTCGATACATGCACAAATTTGTCCTTCTTTCTTGTACATATAAAAGTTGAATGTAAAAACCCCTCCCCGAAGGGAGAGGTTTTGAGCTTTAAAAAACGTTTTTTATGTGTTTATTTTTCTGTTACAGTGGGTGCGGGTTTAGGTTCGCTGAAAGATGGCCGTTTCGTTGCTCTTTCTATGAGCGGTACAAATGCGTTCATAATTAAAATGGCAAAAGCAACGCCTTCCACCGGGCCAATTCCACGGAACACCACAATTAGAATACCGATACAGATACCAAATATTATTTTACCTTTAGCTGTTATAGGACTGGTTACCCAATCAGTAGCCATGAAAATAGCTCCCAGGAACAATCCACCGGTTAAGATATATTGCAAGGGATCAACACCGGTAACCGGCATAAGGACCAGACCCAACAAAAACACCACTCCGATGATAACAGCCGGCAGCTTCCAGTTTATATGCTTCTTATACACCAGGAAAGCTCCACCCAGTAGTAAAGCTAAGGGAGATACTTCGCCCATAGCTCCCCCGGGGTTTGCCAAAAACAACTGAAGATAGCTCGGCATCTCCATTCCCTGATGCATCATAGCCAAAGGAGTAGCCTGAGTCACAACATCTACAGAGCTAAAAGCAGGCTGCAAACCTGCAAATTGAGTATTTAACCAGGCATATAATCCGGGAATCAAAAAAACAGATACCCTACCCAGCAAAGCAGGGTTAAAACGATTCCATCCCAGTCCGCCCATAAGTTCTTTTACTATGCCTACCGCAATAAAGGTAGCCATTGCAGCCTTCCACCAGGGCGTAGTCGCTGCAAAACATAAAGCTACCAGCAACCCCGTTAGCAATGCGCTGTAATCATTCAAAGCTGGTTTCTTGCTCATAGCTTTGCGGAATATTAGCTCAGTTAATGCTGCCGCTGCCAAACAGACCACTATGGTAAATAAAGCGGGAAGTCCATAAAAATATACAGCTACCAAGATAATAGGTATAAGCGCTTTCATTACATCGCGCATTGCATCCGAAACCGTTGCTTCTTCTTTTAAGTGCGGTGGGGGGGTATATACAGGTTTAGACATATAAATGTTTCACTCCCTTCAAATAATTTTTTTTGCATTTTTTGTAACTCCGCGTTCTCCCGCTGCACAAAATGCACATTTGTTTTCGTCTACCTTCACAATGCCCATAGTTATGTTTTTAAAAAGCTATTTTCATCCAGGTGCGCCCGGAAAAATAAGGTGGATTTTCATAAGTGCCCTTAAAGTAGTTGCTTCTGCCGGCAGCTGGTTCCACTGCTTATAAACAGCCTGGCAACCACGGCATGCCATGCAAAGGCTTGTATCAATCAACATGGCTTTTGTCATTGTTTACACCTCCTTCTCTATCCGGCACAGGGAGGCCTTAGATTCGGGTATAGTTGTATTAGGATCTCCTACGGAGGGGCAGAGATCATTGGTAACATCTCCTGTAGCTAACCCCTTATAGCCCCAATGGAAGGGCAAGCCCACTACGTGAACTTCCTTCTCGCCCCCATCGGGAGTACCAATAGTCATAGGCTTAAACCGTTTTGTCACGCAAGCCTTGGCAGAAACACCTTCATGACCGTTTTGGTCAGTTCTCTTGGAATTGACACGCACTTTGTCTCCATCTTTAATGCCTTTTTCTTGGGCCAATTCCTCAGAGATTTCAATAAACAACTCCGGCATCATTTCATTCAACCAGGGAATATTCCGGGTTAAACTTCCTGTTTGATAATGCTCGGTAACTCGATAAGTAGTTAGGACTACATCGTATTTTTCCCTTTCTTCCGCATCATCCATGTCTACGGTGTGATCCTCGTAAAATCTCTGGCTCACCGGGTTATAGGTAGCATCGGGATAAATGAGATTTCTAACCGGACTATCTGCCGGTTCATAATGGATGGGCAGAGGGGCATCATTAACACCACTGGAAAACAGGTTGCCATGCCCGTTTTCCAACATAATAAACGGATGTTCCGTAGCTTTTTCAAAATCCCAGCCGCCGGGAATGTCGGGTATATCATTGCCTACCCACTCTTCTCTATTATGGTTCCACCAGATAACGGGCGCATCCGGGTTCCAGGGATTACCATCGGGATCGGCGGAACAACGGTTGTAAACAATTCTCCGATTTAACGGCCAGGCAAAAGACCAATTTAAGTGAGAACCGATGCCTTCTTTCTCCGGCTCACGCCGCATGGTAGGCGGATGTTCATAATCATTGTAATAACCGGAATAAAGCCAATTGCCACAAGCAGTGGAACCGTCATCTGCCAAGCCTACGAAGTTGGTAACCGGCTTCGGTTTGGCATTATTGTTCCAAGTTTCATTCCACTCGGGATCCCAGGTATCGTATTTATACCCGTTTAAAGCTATGCAAACTTTTTCCAGATCTACTTCGCCGTCTTCTCCATCATAATCCCATTTCATGTTGGTAATAGGCTCAGGAGTCTCGCCGCCTTCTTCTTCATACAGCTTCTGCAGATACTTAAACATCTCGTTGGCAATCCAAAGGTCAGATCTACATTCTCCCAGAGCTTCCTGGGCTTTCCACTGCCATTGAATCCACCGTCCGCTGTTTGCTTTGCTGCCGGCTCGCTCAAAAGAATTGGATGCCGGTAAGATAAAGACTTCGGTATCAACTTCAGCAGGATCCACTCCCGGCGCTTTCCAGAAAGCCGCCGTTTCATTTTCCACCAAATCTACAGAAACCAGCCAATCAAGGTTTTTCATATACTCTCTTGTGGATCTCTCACCAGCAGGACCGGAAACCACCGGATTGTCAGCCCAGCAAATCATTCCTTTTACCTTATTTTCTGAAATCAACTTAAACGTGGCAATGTGGGAATAATCATAACCGTCCAGCTTGGGGAACCAGTCATAACCGAAGTCATTATCAGCAGTAGCATTATCCCCATAAAACTCTTTAAGCAAGCTAATTATGTATTTGGGCCTATTTACCCACCAACCGTCAGCGGGTGTAGTGGCCTCCAAGTAATCCTCTAATGTGGGATGTGCCTCCTGCTGGGGCATGGGATTATACCCGGGAATAATATGATACAGCATGGCCATATCGGTGGCACCCTGCACATTTGACTGCCCACGCTGAGCATTGACTCCACCGCCGGCAATACCCATGTTTCCGAGCAAAAGCTGCAACACAGCAATGCCCCTCACATTTTGGGCCCCATGGGTAAACTGGGTGATTCCCATGGCATAAAGAATGTTGCCGGCTTTGCCTTCTATGCCAGTTTCGCAAAACATTTTGGCTGTTTCTAATAAGGATTCTTTGGGACAACCGGTTACTTTGCTTATGGTTACCAGGTCATAATCAGCATAAAAGTCTTTCATAATTTGGAACACACACTGGGGAGCTTTCATATCCATATCCCGTTGGATATTACCATCGTCATCAGTTTGAAATACCCAGTAATCTTGATCATACATCATGCGTTCTACATCGGAGCGCTCATCTTCTATGGCGCCGGCAAACAAACCATCTGCCCCGGGACTGAAATAATCTTCCGTCACCAGGTAAGTAGCGTTGGTATAATGCTTTACGTATTCTTCGTGATATACGGGTTCACCTACATCATCATCCGCCATTACATAATCTCCGTTGTCACGTCGATAATGCAGGGCAAAATGAATCAACCAGCCCATAAAAGCAGCATTAGTTCCCGGGCGGATGGGTACATACAAATCAGAAACTGCCCCCGTCCTAGTTTGACGGGGGTCAACTGAAATTAATTTGGCTCCTTTTTCCTTGCGGGCTTTTTCAATCCACCGCATAGAAATGGGATGGCATTCAGCAGTGTTGCCACCAATAGCCATGAATACATCACTGTGTTGATAGTCATTCCAGTGATTAGTCATGCAACCCCTACCAAATGAAGCCGCCAAACCAGCGACAGTAGAGGAGTGTCAAAGGCGGGCGCAATGATCAACATTTATAGCACCTATACCCCGGGCTATTTTGTGGAAAAGGTAATTCTCCTCACACGTACAAAATGCACTGCCTAACCAAGAAATAGCTTTAGTACGGTTTACCGTGACTCCATTATCTGTGGTCTCAAAATTAGCGTCACGGGTTTCCTTGATCTTCCGGGTGATTTTTTCCAGGGCAGTATCCCAATCAATGACTTCGTAATCACTTGCGCCGGGTTTTCTGTGTAAAACCTGGGTAACCCTTTGCGGGTTAGGTTGGGATTTGCCCCGCACATCGTAAATGTAAGAGATGTTGTAATGGGATATTCCCTTGCTGCAAAGCGTCCCTTCATTGATAGGATGATCCGGGTCGCCCTCGGTGTTTACAACTACACCGCCTTCCACGTGGCAAATAATGCCGCATCCCACGCCGCAAAAAGTGCATAAGTTAGGTACTTCCCTGGCGTAGTTAAGCCTTACCGGTTCATATTCAGCCACAACTTTGTTGATGCCAGTTCCGACCACCGCAGCCGTAGCAGCAGTTGCCCCGGCAAGCTTAAGAAAACTTCGCCTGGATAAGTTCATAGAACGACTCCACCTCCTATATTTAGTTTAACCCAACATTAGATTTATAATTAAAGCCTGTTAAAAGGGCTGAAATCCGTTTAATACTTTTAATACGGTACGCCGGCACTAACTTCCCCAATATAAAAAAGAAACGTTTGACATTTAACATATATAAATTCATTCAATAAACTTATCACCATTTACAAAAACCTATGAGAAGGGTGCAGCAGCAAGGGCAGCAGAAACATATAATGTAGTAGGATAGTAAGTCCAAGGCATGATTTAAAAATATGTGCAGGTTATACAACCCGGTCTTTATCCAGGTAATACCACCATGTAAACCCAAAAATAAAAGTATACAGGAATGAATCCAGGGAGGAATAACCGGCTTCTTTACCCTTCTTCAATCCAATTGACAAAGCCTCTCCTAAATGAATTCCAAAATAAATGAGAAACAGATACCACAAGCCCCATTCTATCCATAAATAAGTGACCAGGGCCCAACCTGCCACTGCTCCTATTCGTAATACTTCTCCTCCTTGAAATTTATTTACCACAAGCGAGCCTCCTTCAACGCCGCAATTTTTTCGGGTTAGAAGCGAGCGTAATATAGGATTCTTCTATTCTAGCTTTCAAATCTCCTGCCTGGGGAAAAAATATGCTTTCTTCTTTTAGGGGCGCAGGTCGGGATGCTTGGCTATGCTCCTGATCGTATCGCAGGCCATAGGCACGGTTCAGCTTTCGGTGGAGCCGGGATTCCCTCGACATTCGACATCCGTGCCTCAGGGTCTCGGTGGCTTACATCCTGTAATCCACCCCGGCTCCAGCCCTCAGCTTTACCGGCTATGGTCTCTGCTCACTTTATGTCGCATAGCTCAAGCATTTCCGCCTGCGCCAATATCCCTATTTAAACTGGCAGTAAAATTCTGTGGTAGCGAAAAAACCATTTTAGTGGGGCAATTAAAATGATTCCAGTACCGTTTCGCAAAAAAGAAGCGGGGACCTTTATCTTTGTTCCTTGAAAATTGGGACAAGGGAACTGTCCCTGCATCCCGTACGTAAAAGGGCTGCCCCTGAATGATGCAAGGGCAACCCTTTTTGAATTCATTATGTGCTTTCTCATCTGTTAGATCTGCTAGCTAGCTTTTGGCAGGAACTTGCTTGGGCTCACTGAAGGAAGGACGCTTAGTCCACTTTTCAATTAGCGGGACAAAGGCATTCATGATCAATATAGCAAATGCCACGCCTTCTACCGGGCCAATTCCACGGAATACAACTATTAGAATACCGATACATATGGCGAAGATAATCTTGCCCTTTTCGGTAATAGGGCTGGTTACCCAATCGGTGGCCATAAAGAAGGCTCCTATGAATATTCCGCCGGCAAAAATCTGGTAGAGGGGGTTAATTCCTGTAACCGGATAGAGAATCAGGCTAAGGACCAATACCACCCCTATAATAATAGCCGGCACTTTCCAGTTTATGTGCTGCTTATAGATAAGGTAGATACCACCAAGAAGCAGGGCCAAAGGAGATACCTCGCCCATGGCTCCACCTTCTAAAGCTACAAACCCTGCTAGCACTCCTGGAATATCCATCCCTTGATGCATCATGGCCAATGGAGTGGCCTGAGTAACTACATCCACAGTACCCAAATAGGGCTGCAATCCTGCCATGGAAGTGTTCAACCAGGCAAAAAGCCCGGGGAATAAGAACACAATCACCCTACCAAAGAGAGCAGGGTTGAGACGGTTCCAACCCAGTCCTCCCATCAACTCCTTGGCTATACCCACAGCAATGAAAGTCGCCAGGGCAGCCGTCCACCAATTAACTGTAGCTTGAAATAATAAAGCCACCAGTAAACCTGTTACTAAAGCGCTCCAATCACCCAAAGATGCTTTTTTGCCTCTGGCATATCGGAATAGCACTTCAGTTATTGCCGCCGTTACCAAACATACAGCAAAGGTAAAAAGAGCGTAAAATTGATAAAAGTATATAGCCACCGCGCAAACCGGCAGAAGCGCAATAAATACATCACGCATAGCATGAGAAACTGTGGGTTCCGCTTTTAAGTGGGGAGGCGGTGTATAGACTGGCTTAGTCATACTCATAGTTCACTCCTTTCAATTATTATCGTTTCTGCAATTTTTCTACTTCAGGCTTTGCCCTCTGAATCATATGCACTATGGGACGATAAGAGGGGCATATATAGGCGCAAATGCCGCACTCTATACAGTCCATAATATCCCATTCCAGGGCTTCTTCATAAGCTTCCGCTTCAGCAAAAGTGCTGATCTGGTTAGGATAAAGAATCATTGGGCAGTGTTCCACGCATTTACCACAGCGCACACAATCCATGTAATCTACTTCTTCCCTCACCATATTAGGCGGAAGCACAACCACTCCTGTAGTGCTCTTAACTACAGGGACTTCCAGATCAGTTTGCGCAAGCCCGGTCATGGGCCCACCAAGCACCACTTTAGATCCTTCCAGATCTTCAACTCCGCAAGCCTTTAATATGTGAGAAGCAGGAGTACCAATCTTAATAATATAGTTTCCGGGTTTGGGTACATTCGGGCCGCTCACCGTGATTATTCTTTCAATCAAGGGCTTGTCGTAAACAGTAGCTTCATAAGCGGCAACAGTGGTTCCTACATTCCTGACTATACATCCTAATTCTGCGGAACGGGCTCCACGTGGCACATCACGTCCCGTGCAGGCCTTGATAAGATGCGATTTAAACCCTTGCGGATACTTGACCTCCAGAGGAGCTACTTCAAAGCCAGTTTTTCCCTCAATCTGATCCTGGACCGCTTTAATTGCATCAGGCTTGTTAACTTCAATGCCAAAGATAGTACTTTTAGCCCCGATGCTCTTCATTAAGAATTCAGCGCCCTTAACCAGATCTGCCGCCCTTTCTACCATGAGACGATGGTCACAAGTTAAGAAAGGTTCGCATTCAGCACCGTTCAGCAACAAAGTATCTACCGGCTGCCGGGGGCTGGTCTGCACGTGAGTAGGCAATCCAGCTCCTCCCATGCCAGCCACACCACCTTCGCGCACACATTCACGGTATTCTTCTACTGTTACTTTTTCCGGATCCCTTACCTGTTTCATCTCGAATTCCTGAGGGCCATCATCGGCTTCGATGACAATACAAGTTTCTTGGCCACCGGTAGGAACAGTACGAGGTTCAATAGCTTTAACGGTGCCAGAAACACTGGCATGAACCGGTGCACTAAAGAATTCCTCGGATTCACCAATTTTCTGCCCTATTTTAACTTTGTCTCCCTCTTTTACTAAAGGTTCGCAAGCCACCCCTGAATGTTGCAGCAGGGGTATAATAACTTCAGAAGGAGAAGAAAGCTTTTCAATAGGCTTCGCTTCCGTATAAATTTTAAAATGGGGTATATGAGCTCCACCCTCAAACGTTTTAACTTCTTCAGTCACACATCACACCTCCCTTAAATGAATTTTATCTTTACTTATCTTTTTTCTGCAATTTCTTGCTGCTGGCATGATTTGACCACAATCCAAAAGCAATGGCTATAACCACAACGGCACGCAAGGGCCGGAACAGGGAATTCCAGAAGCGTGTGGTCAAAGCTACTTCCGGTTCTTTCGGCAACCCGTATTTTTCAGGAGAATCGGCAAGCACGTAGATCACACCGGTTCCTCCTACTTCATCCAGGCCATAAACATTAGCTTTGGGGTTACCGTTTTTATTTAAATGTGCTACTTTTTCCAATGCTTCTTCTATCATTTCACTGCGATCTCCAGTTTTAATGGCATCAGTTGTGCAAGCACTATCACAGGCTGGTGCATAGCCATTAACAAGTCGGTCATAGCAAAATGTGCACTTACGTGCTACTCCGTCCTCGCGTTCGAACCCCATTACGTTAAAAGGGCAAGCCCTTACGCAATAGTTACAGCTGATGCATTTGCTTTCATCAATTTTAACTGTTCCCAATTCAGTTTTATAAATGGCACCGCTGGGACAAACCATCTCGCAGGCTGCATCGCTGCAATGCATGCACCCCTGGCGGGAAAACAGCCAGCGTGGTTGCTCTTTTCCGTTCTCATCTTCTACTTCATCTTCCCGGAATACTATCTTCATCCAGGTCCGCCCGGAAAAATGAGGCGGGTTTTCATAAGTGCCCTCAAAAGTAGTTGCTTCTGCCGGCAACTGGTTCCACTGCTTGCAGGCTGCCTGACATCCTCGGCAGGCCATGCATAAAGTGGTATCTATCAGCATGGACTGTTTCATCTCTTATACCTCCTTCCTTTTGACATTGCACAGGAATGATTTGTATTCGGGAATGGTGCTGTTGGCGTCGCCAATGGAGGGAGCCAGATCGTTGGCCACGTCACCCTTGGATAATCCCATATACCCCCAGTGGAAGGGCAGACCCACCACATGGACTTTTTCTCCGTCAATCTCCATGGGCTTGATCCTCTTGGTAACGCAGGCCTTCGCCTCGATTCCCTCCGGCTTGCGCTTACTCTCTATAATAACGGTGTCACCGTTGGAAATTCCCTTTTCTTCCGCCAGCTCTTCGTCCATCTCTATGAACAGCTCCGGCATGGTTTCCACCAACCAAGGCATATTCCGGGTAACGATTCCCGTCTGGTAGTGCTCCGTTACCCGGTAGGTGGACATGACGTATGGATATTCATCTTTTTCTCCAAAATGTTCGTCTTCAGGGTACCAGCGCTGGCTAACCGGGTTAAAGGTGGCCCGGGGATAAAGGACGTTGGCTACCGGACTCTCCGCCGGTTCATAATGAATGGGTAAAGGTGAGTCATTGGAAGTTCCTCCCGCTCCTCCGTGGGCATTAGTGAAAAGTCGGGCCTGCCCCTCGGGCAGCATTATAAAGGGAG
>PUKQ01000080.1 GCA_003550565.1 Syntrophomonadaceae bacterium | reverse complement strand
TCCGATGTCACCGTACAATGGACCGGTAGCGACGATGAAACCGGGATATCCCATTATGAGATAAGGTTGAACGATGAAGACTGGATCAACGTGGGGAATGACACTGAATATATTTTGGAAGAGCTGATAGATGGTGAACATACCGTGTACGTGAGAGCCTTCGACTTCGCAAACAACACGGATACTGACCACGTAAATTTCACAGTAGATGTAACTCCTCCTTCCGTCGATATCATCTCACCCTCCGAAGAAGAAGTAATCCCTTCAGTCAACGTGACGGTTGAATGGACGGGAAGCGATGATACATCCGGTATAGACCATTATGAGATACGGATCCATGGAGGCGATTGGATACCCAAAGGACTCCAAACGAGCCATGAGTTCATGGAGTTGGATGAGGGAGAACACACCGTAGATGTCAGGGCCACGGATAATGCCAACAACTCAGCCGTTGATTCTGTGACCTTCGTTGTGGACTTATCCGATCCCACGGTGAACATCACATCTCCCGATGAAGGGGATATATTCGGTACGTCGGAGGTTACCGTAGAGTGGGACGGCAGCGATGATATATCCGGTGTAGAATATTACGAGATCAGGATAAACGAAGAAGACTGGATATACAAAGGTCTAGACGAATCGCATCTTTTCACCGATCTGAGTGATGGGTTCCACTTTGTGGAAGTGATCGCTTACGACCATGCTGGTAACTACGCGATGGATAACGTTACCTTCATGGTTGATGTAACTCCACCTACTGTTGATATAACAACCCCGGAAGATGATGATGTGATATCGGATCCTGAGGTCGTAGTAGAATGGACCGGAGACGACGAACATTCGGGGATAGACTACTACGAGATCCGTATAGACGAAGGAGTATGGATAGACAAAGGCGATGATACCTATCATGAGTTCACAGATCTAGCCGAAGGGGAACATGTTGTGGATGTGAGAGCATATGATATGGCCGGTAATTCAGAAACGGACACTGTAACCTTCACCATCGAGTTCGAGATCAGTTACATCGTAATATCACCGGATTTTGAAGCCATCACCGCGGGGGACACCATCGAGTACACAGCCATGGCCTACGATGAATTCGGTGGTGAGAAAGGAGACGTGACCCACCTGACCAATTGGTCCATAGAAGACGGTGCAGGGGGCTATTGGGTCGGTAACGTGTACCATTCAGAGTTCGCTGATGACTGGACCGTGACCGGTGTGTATGATGGTATGGAAGATACCGCAACATTGAGGGTACTCGCAGGCGATGTACACAGCATCGTTATCTCACCAGAGGATGAAACCATCACCGCCGGAGATCATGTAGATTATGTTGCCTTTGCTTACGATGAATTCGGTAACGAAAAGGGAGAAATATCACCCACTTACAGTATCGATGATGAAGCAGGAGGTTCTTGGTCGAACAGACGCTATCATTCTGAGTTCGCAGGAACCTGGACTGTGACCGGTACCTACGATGGAGTACAGGGTACGGCTACCTTGACCGTTGAACCCGGCCATCCCTTCGATATAGTTATATCACCGGAGGATGCGACCATAGTCGTTGGAGAAAGCCAAATGTATACGGCTAGTGCTTCTGACGAGTTCGGTAATGATATCGGAGATGTGACCCACGACGTTACATGGAGTATCGATCCCGGTGCCGGTGGTTTCTGGACCGATAATGTTTATACTTCTGAAGATCCGGGTACTTGGCAGATCAGAGCTGAAGGCGAGTATCATACGGGTTATACGACGTTGACCGTGGAAAGTGATATCGTGGAATATTCATTGGATATCATGGCAGATAATGGTGGAACTACAGATCCGGTTCCAGGTAATTACATCTATGAGGAAGGAGATACTGTAAACATAGAAGCGTTACCTGATCCGGGATGGACTTTCAGTCACTGGACCGGAGATCATCCTGACGGGGAACGGGAAAATCCCGTGATCACTTTAACCATGGACGATCATAAGGCTGTGACCGCGAACTTCATAGAGACCGGTTTTGAGCCCGGGAATCTGTTGCTTGATGTTTATCCTGATTCAGGTGAAGCACCGTTAGAAGTAACTATTTACGTTTACTCGGATAACCTTGGGGAAGAATCAGGCTCCATCGACGTTTTCGTGGATAATAGAGTTGAATATACATTGGAAGTACCAGCCGGAGGCGATGCAGAACATACATTCACACATACATTTGAAGAACCCGGTCTCTACGAGATAGAATTCCATGGTTTAAGACAGACCGTTAATGTTGGAGATGTGCCCGAATTCGAGCCGGAAAATATAGAATTGTTCATAGGACAACTCTACGGAGAAGCGCCTCTTGAAACCTCGATAAATGTACGTGCAGAGAACTTTGGAGAGCTTGATGGTTCTATAGATGTTATCATAAACGGCAGAATTGTTTATACTTTACACGTACCTGCTAACGATATTGCGGAACATGAGTTCACACACGTCTTCGAAGAAGTGGGTACCTATAGTGTAGAGTTCTATGATGAAACACGGTTTGTCGAGGTCTATGATCCTGAGAGTTTCGCTCCTGTAAATCTAGAACTGGAGGTGGATCCGATCTCAGGTGAACCTCCGTTGACTGCAGATATATACGTCAGTGCAGAGAACGTTGGAGATGAGCATGGTTACATCGACGTACTCATAGATGGAACAGTTGTGTATACATTGGACCTACCAACCCAAAGCAGTGCAGATCACTCGTTCACACATCTTTTTGAAGAGGTCGGGCAATACCTGATCGAATTCAGACATCTATCTGAGACCGTGACAGTTTCAGTAGAGCCGCTCTCGATAGATATCACATCCCCAGATGCTAGTGCAGTATTAAATACGAAAGATGTGACCGTCCATTGGAGTTCTGAAGGTGCTATCAGCCACCATGAGATATCCATCAACGATGGTCCTTGGTATGATATAGGCTTGATGGAACACTACACATTCCCAGACCTAGAGGATGGTGATCATACCGTAACCATAAGGGTGGTAAGTAGTACGGGCCAGGAAGAGATGATCTCCGTGAGTTTCACCGTTGATGCTGAAGATGACGTATCTACCGAACTGCCGGGATGGTTTATGCCACTGATGGCGATATTGGTAATCGCCTTGATTATCGTATTGGTCATGATCGTAGTGGTTAAAAGAAAAAACAGGGATGTGCCCATGACAGATCTAGATGAGGAGGAGGTATAGATATGAAAAAGATATTAGCGTCCGGAGTGGTCTTGACACTGCTGTTCAGCATGATGCTCTTCGCCGTAGTGGCTGAGACCGAGATCCGTTCTGTTCAAGAGATATATGATTGGAACGATCTAGATGGAGTGAGGCAAGATCTGAGCGGTAGCTACGTGCTGATGAACGACCTTGACAGCGGTACTTCTGGTTACAGCGAATTGGTGGGAACTACTCAGGGTTGGGAACCCATAGGGATGGATAGCTTCAGTCCCTTCACTGGTACTTTCGACGGTAACGGTTTTGAGATAATCGACCTTTTCATCGACCGTCCGGATACGCACTCCGATTGGGAGTCGGTAGGACTCTTTGGAACTGTAGAAGAAGATGCGGAGATCACCGATATAGGTATAGTAGATGCCGATATCAATGGCAATTGGTATGTTGCTACGCTCGTAGGGAATAACCGGGGCACGGTTAGGAACTCCCATGCTACAGGTGACGTTAACGGTGAAAGCCGTGTCGGCGGTCTAATAGGTGCGAATTCAGGCACGCTATCCAATTCTCATGCGGATTCTACTGTGAGCGGAGAATCTCAGATCGGCGGACTATCAGGAAGGAACACAGGCATCGTATCCTCTTCACACGCTACTGGTGATGTAGACGGTGAAGAAAATACAGGAGGATTGGTAGGATTCAACTGGGACGCTACAGTGTCCGATTCCTATGCCACCGGAACCGTGAGCGGGGAGGATTCTGAGATAGGCGGACTGGTGGGATATAACTACGGAGGATCGTCTGTTGTAACTACTTCTTATGCTGCCGGCGATGTGGATGGAGATTCTCAAGTAGGTGGACTTGTAGGTAGGAACGACGGTACGATCTTTAGATCGTATGCTTCCGGGGCCGTGAGTGGAGATGGATCCATCGGTGGGCTCCTCGGATACAACGATGGTGGTGAGGTTGAAAACACCTATGCCACCGGAGCAGTGAACGGAAATTCGCAAGTTGGCGGTCTTGTGGGATGGAATACCGATGAAGGAACCGTTAGGAACTCATATTCAATAGGTACCGTCAGTGGAGATAGTAATGTAGGAGGACTGGTCGGATATGCTTTCGGCTGGGGTTCTGACGGGATCACCTACGATTCATTTTGGGATACTGAAACCTCGGGTATGGATACGAGTGATGGTGGAACAGACAAGACTACCGCCGAGATGAAGGATGTAGCCACTTATACCGATACCGATACTGAAGGATTAGAAAACCCTTGGGACTTCGTTGGTAACCCGAACGATGATCAGGGCGATGAAGAGATATGGGACATAGATCCTGGGATAAACGAAGGTTATCCGTTCTTGGTTGAGGATGAACCGGAAGAGTATACTCTCACCATAACCGTGGTAGGGCAGGGCTCTACTGATCCAGGGGAAGGCACCCACACATACTTAGAAGGGGAATAAGTTACCATCACCGCCACACCAGACACAGGGTGGTACTTCTTTGAATGGCAGGGTGATCACACCGGCACTGAGGACGAGATCACTGTTATGATGGACGGCGACTTAGATCTAACTGCAGTTTTTGAAGAAGAGACCGGCTTCGTACCAACAGATCTGGAACTGGACGTGGATCCCACCTCGGGCGATGCGCCCTTGGAAGTCACCATATACGTCAGTGCAGAAAACATAGGAGATCTTGATGGTTCCATAGATGTCGTGGTGGATGGTACGGTTGAACACACATTGGATATACCTGCAGGTGAAAGTGCGGATCACACCTTTACTCACACCTTCTATGAGATGGGTAGTTATCTGATAGAATTTGATGAGTTAACTGAGGTAGTGGTGGTGGATGATGTTACCGAGTTTGAACCCGTGAATATGAACCTTGATGTCCATCCTCTTTCAGGCGATGCACCATTGGAAGTAACCATATACGTCAGTGCAGAAAATATAGGCACCGTTGACGGGTTCATAGATGTCTTAGTCGATGGTGCCGTGGGGTACATGTTGAATGTCCCTGCCGGTGCAAGTGCGGATCACACATTTACTCACACTTTCAACGAAGAGGGAACTTATCTGATCGAGTTCTATGATCTAACTGAAACGGTTGAAGTGTCCGATACTTCAGAATTTATACCTGTAAATCTTGACTTACAGGTAGATCCCACTTCAGGTGAAACGCCTCTGGATGTGGATATCCATGTGTACATTGAGAACGCTGGAGATGAACAAGGTTCGCTAGACATCATCATAGATGGTGTTGCTGAATACACTATTTGGGTGACGGCCCAAGGATCCACCAGCAGTACATACACCCACACATTCTTTGAACTGGGCACGTTCACCATCGAATTTGGACATCTCAGTGAGATTGTATCTGTCGAGGGAGATGATCTTTTCTTACCTTCTATCGAGATCACATCACCGGATGATGGATTCATTTTCAATTCACACACGGAAACCATTCGGTGGTCTGCAGAGCAGGGCCAGTATCCGATAAGCCATTTTGAGATACGGTTCGACGATGGAAACTGGATGCACACAGGTACGGTCGATCATCACACGTTCACTGAACTCGATGAAGGGCATCATATATTTCATGTTAAAGTGGTAGATAGTCAAGGAAATGAGGATACGGCCTCTGTCGATTTTAACATCGAGATCAAAGAGGACGACCCGTCTGAAACGGAACTACCTGTGTGGGCATCGGTATCCATAATAGTTTTAACGGTATTATTGGTAGTTGGACTAGTGACACTCATCTTTTTATCGAGAAAAGGCAAAGAAGATAACCAGCAAGATGGATCTTATCAGGAAGAAGAGGTTTACCCGCAAGATGAACAGCAAGATGGATCTTATCAGGAAGAAGAGGTTTACCCGCAAGATGAACAGCAAGATGGATCTTATCAGGAAG
>PUKQ01000141.1 GCA_003550565.1 Syntrophomonadaceae bacterium | reverse complement strand
GTGACAATGCGCAGAGATACTCGTACTAACTTGTCTAATATGGGGATCACGATAACTACCCCAGGGCCTTTCTGTGCTATGAGGTGCCCCAGCCTAAAAATAACCAATCGCTCGTACTCCTTCACCACTTTGATCGCGGATACCAGAAACACAATAATAATAAGTACTACAACCAAACTGACTTCCATTAACAATCAACCTCCTTTTTGCCAATTAATTGACTTGCCCGATCTTATCCAAAGTAGAAGATCTCAAAGGTCAATCCAAATAATAGTTTTTATATTTTAAAGCACAGGCTTCAAATATTACTGCTCAGAACCATTATCAGCGGAAGATTTGACCAGTATGATCAATCCTTCTTTGCCGACCACCTCAACCTCTCGGCCGCCGGGCAAAGTCTCTTCCCCTACATTCCGGGCTTTCCAAAGCTCCCCCTTAACTTTAACCATACCCGATTCTGAAGGAGGAATTTCATTCACCACTTCTCCTTTTTCCGGACCATAGAAAAATTTAGCTTCCTCGCGGCGATTTCTGCGCGAACTAATAACCCGCTGGACCACTACCAGCATAATGATGGAAATTCCGATGACAACTCCAATTACCGTTATGCGAAAAGCTTCCACCCAATCCGGAGCCATCAGAGGTTCCAGGGGAAGCAAAATGGATCCCACCAAAAGCGAAATAGCTCCTCCTATGCCCAATATGCCAAACCCGGCAGTAAATATCTCTGCCACAATTAATCCCACCCCCAGGACCATAAGAACTATGCCAGTGGTATTGGTATCGAAAAGCCCCATACCATAAATGCCAATTACCAGCATTAGTCCTCCCAAAATTTCCGGCACAAAAGTCCCCGGCATGCTGAGCCCGGTATAAATGCCCATAATACCAAGCATAAGAAGAATAAAAGCTATCTGGGGATTACTTACCCAGTTTTGAAAATTTTCCCTGGGATTCATATTAACATTGCGGAGAGGGACCCCCTCTGTTTCCAGGGTTATAGTTTGGCCTCTTTTTTCCACTTCCATGCCATCTAAATCTATCATAAGCTCCTGCAGAGATGGGGACACTAAATCGGCTATTCCCTTTTCCACTGCTTCATCGTAACCCAACACCAGGTTCTCCGTAACAAATCTTTCCGCCACATCTTCAGGCCGGCCGCTTTCCCTGGCAATACTGCGGATATGACCGGCTAAAAGCTGCGTAGTTTTATCATCTGCAGGATCAACTTCCCCTTCGGGAGCCATGGAAACCGGTTCAGCTGCTCCCACAGTGGTTCCCGGTGACATGGCCGCCACATCGCCGCTTAAAAGTAAAAATGCTCCGGCAGAAGCTGCAATGGCACCGGCAGGAGCCACATATACTATCACCGGAATATCTGTGCCGCGCATAACCTTATTAAGCTCCAGGGTAGCATCTACCAACCCCCCGGGGGTATCCAAAACTATAACTATGGCATTTGCTCCTTCCAGGGTAGCTTCCTCAATTTGACGACGAACGAATGAAGCAGTGCCGGCAGTAATCATGGCATGATCTTCAATAGGGATCACATAAACCATCTCTTCCCCAGGCTCTTCCGTATCAACAGTATCTGCGTATAGAATATTATCTCCCGGAATTGCCTGAAGAACAATTAACGCAAGAAATACTACCCATGAAATGACAAAAATGGCTCTCAGACGCATAAAACTTACTCCCATCCTTAATATAGGCAAGATTATCAGATCTATGTTAATTGCTGCTTCATACCGGGTACAAGTATTTTAATACTTTTTTCAATTTAATACAAATATAATAAGCTTTTCTCAATAACCCAACCACTTAGCTGACATCTGCACGTATTCATAAATTTCTTCCTGCTGGAAAAAAAGGTCAAGTTCACGTTGAGCGCTCTCTGGGCTGTCAGAGCCATGTACCAGGTTATTGCTTACAAATAAAGCCATCTCGCCCCGAATCGTCCCCGGCGCCGCCTTTTGGGGATCGGTTGAACCCATAAGATTGCGGACCCCACTAATTACATTTTCCCCCTGCCAGGCCATAGCAACCAGAGGGCCTGAAGTTATGAACTCTTCCAAGGAGGGATAAAAGTCTTTCTCGCAATGCTCTGCATAATGCCGTGCGGCCATATTTTCATCCATCCAGAGCATCTTTAAGCCTACCAAGTGAAAGCCTTTTCTTTCAAGCCTGGATATTATATCCCCTACCAAACCTCGCTGCACTCCATCAGGTTTAATTAACACCAGTGTCTTTTCCGTCATTTATGCATATACCTCCTTTAGCCTTGCATCATCTTATTATATGGACAACTTAAATTTTGATTTAACCAGTTAGGTGGCTTTTTTACATTAAGAATCTTTTTGTTTCTTAATTCTAATAAATTATAACCGGGTTGTCATCTTCAATAATTCTATGTTCTTCTTCCAAAGCCTGCCGAATATTTTTAGGAATGGAAAACATACTTCGGTGAGTTTCCCCGTCATAATACTTCAATTCTAATCCATTTTTTTCTATATGTTTATCAACCTCCACTGCATCCAACTCGCCAGGATCCCTATCCTGCGATGCCAATATGAATCCCCAGGAAGAATCAAATGAAGGAATATAAGTGTGATAGGTGCATACATAATTAAAAGAGCATTCAAGGGTATTTTTTACTGCTGCATGTGAACTCAAAAGGGGCAAACTTAAAGAACCGGACTGCAATGAAAATGCTCCGCCCGGTTTTAATCGCTTAATTAGTATGTTATAAAATTCTCGGGTAAAAAGAAGGTAAGAAGGACCTTCGTCTACTGGCTCTGTTAAATCACTAATAACAATATCAAAGCAGCGATGGGTTTCCTCAATATACTTACGGGCATCTATATGCAAGAGCTCAACTCTTTTGTCGTTAAAACTGCTTTCATGCCAGGAGGGAAGATATTCGCGGCAGATATCTACTACTTGTTTATCCAGATCCACCATTACGATGCTTTCGATAGAAGGATACTTTAACAACTCCCGTAAAACAGCACCTTCGCCTCCTCCCATGATCAAGGCTTCCCGGGGGAGTGAGGGGCACATTAGCACGGCTGGATGAACCAAAATTTCGTGATAAACATATTCATCCAATGCCGATGATTGAATCTTTCCATCCAAAACAAGGCACCTGCCAAATGTATAGGTATCAACTATATCTACCCGCTGAAAAGGAGTGCTACCACTGTAAATATGTTGCTTGACCCCATACATATACCCGTGATATGGACTGGCATAATCTATGAGCCAATTCCATTCCGGTATTCCCACATCCCAACCTCCTTGTTTAGCAGCTAAAAAAGATTAGAGGGCATATAAATAAAAATGATACTTTCTCAATATCATTTTTATTTTCCCATGAAAACTAATTTCTTTTATTATTATATCCATAATTAAGATGAATAAGCAAACCATGAAAGGAAATACATCTTATAGTACATTTCTTTTTGAGGCAACGTAACCTATTTCGATTACATTTTATTTTAAGGCAACGGAATTTCACGAGTCTTCAATATTCTTCTTTAATAATTGAAACATGTAAAAATGTTATAATCTTAGATAGTATAAATCTTTACATTTCCCCAAAAAGAATGCTTCTCTAGCAGCAAGCTACAAGCTGCAAGGCAAAAATTCCCCCTGCACAAGATAGCGGCCATAACTGACCGCTAAGCAGCCTTCAATCAATAACCCGCCGCCGTTTTATGCTCTACATTATAATCAAAAATGCCGCGCTTTATTTCCCTGGCCGTCATATTTTCAGCAGAAAACCGACGTTTGAGATAATTACAAGAAACCCAGGGATCCACAGTTTCGCCGCAGGTGAAAATATCTACGGCTGCATAACCAAGCTCCGGCCAGGTATGAATGGTAAGATGGGATTCCGATATAACAACTACCCCGCTTAACCCCTGAGGCGAAAATTCATGGAACACAGCCTCAAGAACTTCTGCGCCGGCTTCTTTTGCAGCCAGCACCATATTATTTTTAACATCGGCTACATCATCCAGCACATTGTCGGGGCATCCATAAAACTCTACTAAGACATGACGGCCCAAAGCGCTCATTTTAATACCTCCTTTATGCAAAATTTAACTCTAAACGAAAATGCAAATATAGAAAGCAACAATCTACATTTTAACAAACTCACCTAAAAAGTCAATAAGTGCAGGAAACAGGTTGAAATTTTTCACATTTGTGAAGTAATTTTTGGCCACAATTAAGTTTCAGGTGTGCCATGAATAGTCAAGAATTAATTATTTCTTGAGCAATCACATAGAGGTTCTGGAAGAAATCATTATTAGGCAGGCATATTTGAGAAAACAACAGGGAAATAAACTGGCAATCATAAAAAATAGGATAATCGGTATGGAGGACTAAAAAAAGATTGTTTTGAATATGCAGGTATGCTTACGGTATGATAAAATATGTTAAAAGCGGGTTTTAATAAAGACAGGCCCCTTAAAAATCATTAACATCATCCCGGAAACTACATCAAAGCGGCCTTCATATTTGGAGTGATTGAAATACTTTCTAAAATGAAAACAAACACCCACCTTTTTTCCTCTTTATCATCAACGGGGGGAACTTTTCCCGGCCGGGAAAGCAGTTTTTTGAATACAGTGGCAGCGGCAATAAGGTTAACAACTATAGCAATAGCAATTATGGCCGTATTAACATTTATTGGCAGCAATTATAGCCCACGGGCTCTAGCTTCTGGACCGGAAGATGAACAAATACACTTTAGCATTTTACATACTAATGACGAACATTCGGCATTAATCCCCCACGGAACGGCTATCGACCATCACCCGGGAAAAGAAAATCCTGCCAGGGGAGGTATGGCACGCCTGGCTTATAAAGTCAACCGGATCAAAGAAGAGAAGGACGCTGCAGATGAAGAAGTTATGCTGGTTAACGCCGGTGACTTTATGGGAGGCACTATTTACAACTGGCTCGTCTTTGATGGCTATGCTCCCGAACTGGATTTGATGCAGCAGATAGGCTTTGACCTCGTAGCTATAGGCAACCACGAATTTGATCACGGCCCGGATTTGCTGGCAGATTATCTCAAAACCGCCGGCCACCCCCATGCAGGGGAAAAAACTACCTTGCTTGCCACTAACACCCTCATACCCGATGATCACCCCCTGGACAATGTAGGCATAAAAAAAACACACGTAAAAAAACTTGACCCGGGGCCAAAGATAGGTTTTTTCAGTTTGATGGGTTATGACGCCATGAGGGTGATAGTGGAATCAGGACCGGTGGATTTTATGGATCCGCATGAATCCGCGCGAGAAGCTATTTCCTTTTTAAGGGAAGAAAAAGAAGTTGACCTGGTAGTAGCCGTTAATCATGCAGGCATAACAGAAGATCGGGAACTGGCAGAAGCAGTATCGGGAATTGATATTATAGTAGGCGGCCACAGCCATACCGCTATGGAAGAACCCGAAATTGTAGAAGATACCCTAATTGTGCAAGCCGGCGGGCATTTAGAATATCTGGGAATTTTAGAGCTTACCTATAATCCGAAGAGTGGGGAGGTAAAACCTCGTAATGAGAACACAGGGACTCCTTATCTGATCCCCCTGGATCATACGGTACCACAGGATCCGGAAGTGGCTTCCTCTGTGGATAAGTATACAGAAAAATTAGAACGGATGATTTATGACCTTACCGGCGGAAACTTCAAAGACATACTTGAACCTTTTGCTACCTCGGAATTTAAACTACCCAATCAGCCTTATAACTCTGAAAATCAATTCGGCAATCTAATTACAGATGCCATGCGTTTGGTAGTGGAAGAAAAAACGGGCGAAAAGGTAGATTTCGCTTTTCAGGGCAGCGGCATTATTCGCAGTGAATTAGCTCCCGGTTCTACAGAGCACTCACAGGACCTCTTATCTATTTATGACATTACAGAGGCCGTAGCCATAGGAAGCGGTCCAGCAAGCACCCCCGGGTTTCCGCTGGCTTCGGCTTATCTTACGGGAAAAGAAATTCTAGATATATTGGAAATCTCACCCCTTGCCAGTCAATATATGGGTGATAATTATTTCCTCCAGGTCTCGGGTTTGCGTTATGCTTATTACCCCGAGCGAGTAATCCTTTTCCATATGCCCGG
>PUKQ01000206.1 GCA_003550565.1 Syntrophomonadaceae bacterium | reverse complement strand
TTCCTTATGTATCTGAAAGTGGATGAATCTATTACTTCTATCATGAAAAGAGCTTCCTGAGTTCCGTGAAAAACTTTTTCATATTCTTCTTTTAAGGCTTGTAGTTGCTCTTCTACCTGCTTGTGTGTAGTAATGTCGGTGCCTGTCATGATGCCACCGATTGTTTCCCCGTTTTTATTGATATCATGGTAGTGCCAGGAAACAAATCGGTGAAATCCATCTTTCTTTGTGATCATGGTTTCGAAATTTTCAACTTTTTGGTTTTCAGCGTAGATATTTTGCCATTCTTTGAGGATTTGAGCCCGGTATTCATCATCGGGATACAGCAGTTCCCAAATATTACCTCGGCCAATTACTTCTTCTGACGTATACCCGCTGATATTTTCGGCAGCTTTGTTCCAAAAAGTGACCTCTCCCTTTTTGTCCAAGATGCTAATCCAGATAGCCGTGGTTTTAAGCATTTCTTCTTGAAAACTGGTCAATCCGCCTGGCAAGCATCTTTCTAAACCAGAAGGAGCACTGTCTGAGTATTCCTGGGTATTGGGAAATACTTCGCTTTGAAAATGGGAAGTATCCCGCAGGATCATAGCTATGAAACCTGGCTTATCGCTATAAAAAGTAACGTAACAATGTTTCTCCCCTATCTCAACGCTATTATCCGGTTGAAAAGTCTTTCCTTCAACATACACTTTGTTGCAGGCTTCTATTAGAAATGAAAAGAAGTTTTCTTCCTCTGCCATTATTTCCGAAAAACTTTTTCCCACGAGTTCTTCTTTTTTTAGACCTACCATGGATTCAAATGCGGGGTTAAAATATAGTATTTGGCAGTCTTTTACTTCATTTTTTCCATTGGTGTGAGCCTTGACATATACAAATGCATCCGGCAGTTTCTCCAGTAGATAATAGTAATTGTTATTTTCCATGTCTTAAATACCCCTTCTTGATTGAATATAATTTTTTGTCTCATTTTCCGTATAAATAATTTTTTCTTTATAAAGCATTATATTATATTTTGCCATTTTTCTAAAGTAGTCCCCACCCAAAAATTCAGGTGTAAGCGTTATAATTGTGGGGCGGTTCAGGAAAAGAAAAACCTGTGAAACACTCCTGAAACTTATAAAGTAGAAATATATGGAAGAAGTGTAAGTCTCTATGAAAGAGTGCCAACATCTTTTTTATTGAGACTCCATGAGCGTTCATTTTGGGAAAGTAACATTTTTTAGTTTTATTTATTTTAGAAGAAAAAGGGTTTGCATAATAATACAGAGAAGAGGGTTTAAATAATAAGATTAATAAAAACTTCAAAATAGATGGAGAAATGTTTTTATCATAATTATAATTGCTCGGGGAAATTAAAAGAAAAGATTATAGAATTTAAGGGGAGATTTGACAGTGGCTTACTGCAGTAAATGTAAGGAAGAGTTTCCGGATGGAACTTTTTGTCCGGCTTGCGGCGTTTCTGATATCGAAACTGCTGCTCCCCCGGCTTCAGACCCGGGAAGCAAAAATTTTTTTACTTCCTTGTTTGATTTCGACATAAAGGAAATGATTACCCCTAATGTAATCCGGGTGGTTTTTATTCTGGGGGTTGTCGGCATTGGACTTGCCGCCCTGGCAATAATTATTAGTTCCCTGGGTGCCGCCCTTGGACCCTATAACAACTGGGAAAATTTTGTTGCTGCCTTAATATTTGCTCCTCTTGGCGCTCTTATCCTTATAATCCTTTTTAGGATATACCTGGAAATTATCTTGTTATTATTTTATATTTACGATGAAGTAAAAGATATTAAAAAAAATATAAACCGCTGATAATTAATCTAAATATGTAATTACAAAATATGGTAGTTTAATTGCCAAAAATGTATTATAAGTTCCTCTCATTTTTAGATTTGAATTTATTCATGGTGACAATATTAGTGTATATAAATTGCAGGCTTACGGAGAGATTATGAGAAATGGTTGAAAATTACACAGGCAACGCTTATGATTAGAGTATGAAAAGAAGTAAAAAAGGTCAAAAATTTACATTATGGAGATGGAGTTATTATATTAAAAGGAGCTGATAATCATGCCCATTGTTAATTCAGAAGAAATGTTCAAAAAGGCTTATGAGGGTGGTTACGCTGTTGGAGCATTTAATGTGAATAACATGGAAATTATCCAGGGTATCACCGAGTCGGCCAAGGAATTAAATGCGCCGTTAATTTTGCAAGTTTCGGCGGGAGCCAGGAAGTATGCCAACCACACTTATTTGATGAAACTGGTGGAAGCAGCCCTGGAAGAAACGAATTTGCCGGTTTGTTTACATCTGGATCACGGAGAAAGTTTCGAAATATGCAAGGCGGTTATTGATGGCGGTTTTTCCTCTGTTATGATTGATGGTTCACATTATTCTTTTGAAGAAAATGTTGAAATAACCAAAAAAGTAGTAGACTATGCTCATGAAAGGGGCGTAGTAGTGGAAGGAGAGTTAGGGCGCCTGGCCGGTATTGAAGATGCGGTTAATGTTTCTGAAAAAGATGCTTCATTTACTGATCCTGATGAGGTGCAAGAATTTGTGGAAAGAACCGGTGTAGATTCCCTGGCTATAGCGATAGGTACCAGTCATGGGGCCTATAAATTTAAGGGTGAGCCAACGCTGCGGTTCGATATTCTGGAGGAAATTCAGAAAAGAGTGCCGGGTTTTCCTATAGTGTTACATGGCGCTTCTTCGGTAATGCCCGAGTATGTGGAGAAGATAAACAAATACGGTGGCAATATACCTGGAGCTCAAGGGGTTCCGGAAGACATGTTGAGAAAAGCTTCCCAGATGGCTGTTTGCAAAATAAATATTGATACCGATCTCCGGTTAGCATTTACAGCCCAAATAAGAGAGCATATGGGTGAAAACCCCGGCGACTTTGATCCGCGAAAGTACCTTCGTCCTGCCCGGGAAGCCATTAGTGAGGTGGTAAAACATAAAATCATTAATGTTTTGGGCTGTGAAAATAAGGCTTAAAATTTAGGAAAATATTTGTAAAAATGGTTTGACTAAGTTAATCTCCCACCCATGCTCCGCTTAGAGGTGGGAGATTTTTTTTGCCTAAATTTAAGTTAGATATTAAATAAACAACTAATGGACTTTTATCTTATAATTTTTTTCTTATTTTAGTCGACTTTTATTTATCCTAAGTTTATAAAGTCCATCTCCGGGGCACTTTGAAAATGTGCAGAAATCCCCTTTATTTATGTAAAAAAAGGGGATTTCTGTGTTTGGTGCTGAAAATACATCGCTGTGAGTAAAATTTAATTCGTTAATAAAAAATAAGAAAAAATCTTTTGTTTTTGGTTAAAATGTGTTACGATATTAAAAAAAGTAACACCATTTTGGTTGCTTGAACAAATTGTTAATTAATAAGGGGGAATCGATTTGTGTAATGAAATGTCTCCGTGGGAAAAGGTTGTAGAATTTCATGGGCACACATGCCCGGGATTAGCCATGGGTTACCGAGCTGCCCAGGAAGCCCTAAAGCGCTTGGACCATGAAAGATCAGAAGACGAAGAATTGGTGGCCATAGTAGAAACTGATGCTTGCGGTGCTGATGCTGTGCAGGTGCTCACCGGTTGTACTTTTGGCAAAGGTAATTTTATTTATCGTGACTTGGGAAAACAAGCTTTTACTTTTGGATCAAGAAGCCGGGAAAAAGGGATCCGGTGTGTTTTAAAGTATGATGCCCTTAATAATTTAGCGCCACCGGAGTGGGCGGAATTAAGGAAAAAAGTTTTTACGGAAGAAGTTTTACCGGAAGAGAAGCGCCGTTTTCAGGAACTGCACCATCAGCTCACTGATAAACTTCTTCAGGAACCCCTGGAAAATATTATGGAAGTGCAAACGGTTCCGCTGGATATACCTCCTAAAGCACGCATTTTTGAGACTATTCAGTGTGCTTTCTGTGGAGAAGGAGTTATGGAACCAAGGGCAAAGGTTAAGCAGGGCAAATTTGCCTGCCCGGATTGCATTTAGACTTTTTGTAATTTACCGGGATTTTGAGGCTGCCGGATCCCCTTGAACAAACTATGAAGGAGTGAAGTTTATAATGAAAAACAAACTGGTAATCGGCCTGGCTACATTACTAATTATTGCTTTGGCAGTTACAGGAATTTCCTGTTCAAGTTCGCCTGCGGAAGATACTTTTGTCGAAACCTATATTATCGGCGATGAAGACGGTGATTGGGGATACCCCACGCCTTATACTTCTTACCCCCGGGGGCCGGGATATCTTCGCCTGTCTTACATATTTGATACGCTGGTATGGAAAGACAGCGAGGGTTTTACAGAGGCCTTGGCCAAAGATTGGTCTTTTGCGGAAGATGAACTTAGTTATACCTTTAATCTAAGGGAAGGAGTAAATTGGCATGATGGGGAGTCTTTTTCTGCCGCAGATGTGGTTTTTACCTACGAGTATTATGAGAAGCATCCCTCGCATTGGGCCCAAATAGATAAAATTAAAGATATGGAAAAATTAGATGAGCACACAGTTAAAATATACCTGGAAGAACCTTATGCGCCTTTTTTGAATAATGTGGCGGGAGTAATGCCCATTCTGCCTCGCCATATATGGGAAGAAGTGGATGAACCGGAAGAATTTACTACTGCGGAAGCAGTGATAGGTACAGGCCCCTACGAACTGGAAAAATACCGGAGAGAAGAGGGGCTTTATCGTTACGAGGCAAATCCGGATTATTATCTGGGTGAGCCCCTGGTAGAGCAATTATTGTTTATTAAAGTAAGTGATCCTCATTTGGCATTGCAGCGGGGCGATGTAAATTATGCAATGGTAGAAGCTGAAGCAAAAGGAACCCTGAAAAATGCAGGTTATGAAGTGGTCCAGGGGGAACACGACTTTAACCTGAAACTTATGTTTAACCATACCCGGGAGCCTTTTGACCAATTAGAATTTCGGCAGGCAGTAGCGCGGGCAATAGATCTGGAGAAATTGGTGGAAAGAGCTTTGCGTGGCCACGGGATTCCCGGAAGCCCGGGCATGATTTCCCCTGACAGCTATTGGTTTGCCGGTGAAGATGCTCTTCCGGACTACGGGCAAGATATGGAAAAAGCCCGCCGTATGATTGAAGAAATGGGTTATTCCTTCCAGGGTGAAAAATTCAAAGATAAAGATGGAGAACCCTTGTCCATGGAAATTTTAACCGCGGCGGATTATTCCCGGGAAGCCGAAATAGTGGCCGGGCAACTGGAGGAGTTAGGGCTAAAGATAGAAACCAGAAGCGCTGAAAGAAACGTGGTTGATAATCGTATAAGGGATTGGAATTATGACATGGCTATTACTGCTCATGGCGGCCTGGGAGGAGATCCGGAAATATTTTGGAGGTTTATGGTAGGGGAATCTTCTCCCCATTTGAATGCCCGTTATGATTATCCTCCCCTTAAAGAAGCGCTGCAAAACCAGGCCAGGGAGATGGATTTATCAAAAAGAAAGGAACTTGCAGAAGAGGTGCAGCGCATTTTTGCCGCAGAAATACCTTCCTACACCTTACATTACCCTGCCTGGTATTTTGCTTATGACGAAACGGTAGATTGGTTCTTTACCAGGGACGGAATAGGTGTGGGCACCCCTCTCCCCTTGAATAAAATGGCTTTGGTAGATGAGGGGGAAGAGCTTTAAATTACGGCTAAACTCCGGAAAATGAATAAAGGCTGAATAAAAGGTGGGCCTAAAAAGAAAGGAGATCTGCGGATTTGAGAAGACGTATCGGAGATTATGCCCTGGCTCTGCTTATTATACTTATATTGAACTTTATTATTCCCCGTCTCATGCCCGGAGATCCCCTTACGGCTATGTATGGAGGCGCGCTGGTGGAGATGACCCCGCAGATGGAATCTTACTTGCTGGAAAGATACGGTCTGGATAAGCCGCTGGGGGAACAATTTGTGGTTTACTTTTCCAACCTTATCCAAGGGGATTTGGGTTATTCCTATTATTTCCGCGCTCCTGTTTCCCAGGTGCTCTTAGGTGCTCTGCCCTGGACGCTGCTGCTGGTTGTTACTTCCCTTTTAGTTTCGGGAGTGCTGGGCATCATCTGGGGAGTGGAATCTGCCTGGCGGCGGGGCTTGAGATTTGACCGGGTTTCCCTGGTGCTGG
>PUKQ01000036.1 GCA_003550565.1 Syntrophomonadaceae bacterium | reverse complement strand
CCGAATAAACTTAATTATAAACTTATTTTTGCAAAATAAAAATGACGGGGTCTCCTAAACCCCGTCAGCACTGGAGCCGGCAAGAGGACTTGAACCCCCAACCTGCTGATTACGATTCAGCTGCTCTACCATTGAGCTATGCCGGCGTGACATTTATTCACGCTTTTTAAAGTCCCATCTTGTGTGCCAATAGTGTGCCGCTTTTAAAGACCGCCTCTCTATAGCCTTTTTTCTTTATCTACTTGCCTTACTCATTATTTTGCTATAAATCAATGACTATGTCAATTCAACAAATAATGAGGATTATTTTTTTATAGAAGAATAACTATTAAAGGTTTCAATTTATTATCAAAAAATAACATAAAAAAAGGGTATAAATTTTGAAATAATTTTAAATTAGTATATAATAATTATGTTTATAGCTTGGGAGGTGATAACTTATTTTTAAATAATTATGTTTATAGCTTGGGGAGGTGATAAACTCATTTAGAATTAAGATTCAACTTAGTTATTTAAAAAAACAGGAGGTAACAAAATGAAAAAGATTTTAAGCTTATCATTAATAGTTCTTATGCTGGCAGCACTTGCAGTGCTTGGCGGTTGTGACGCCAGCGGTGACCAGGCTTCAGCTGAAAGCGTAACTAAAGCCTTTATGGAAGCTCTGCAAAAAGAAGATGCCGACAAACTTGCTGAATTAACTGGTGAAGACAGAGATGAATTTTATTTTGACGAGGAAGAAAGCATACAGTCTTATGAAATCCTTAGCGTTGAAGAGACCAGCGATACCAGTGGTACTTCAACCGTTAAAGTAACTGAAGAATGGCTTGATGAAGAAGAAAGCTTCACTTTTGATTATATTCTGGAACTCACCAAGAGAGATGGTAAATGGTTTGTGACTGACCTGGACTTAGATTTTGACTGGGATGACATCATGGATTGGGACGAAGACTGGGATGAAGAATGGGACGAAGAATTTGATTTCGATGAAGAAGACTTCGACCTGGACTTTTAAGTAGAAAACAAAGAATAATAAAAATAAGTTTACTACTTAATTTAAAAAGTAAAAATAGCATACAATGCCTGCAGGTAATAAGGTTTATCTGCATTTTTTTTACCCTTAAAGCCTTTCATCTAATCAAAACCACCTCTAATTATGATATATTTAAATACACTAATGTTGCATAAAAATTATCTAAGATGTCAAAAACAAAAGCTATAGAACTAAATAAAATAGAAAATAAAAGAAAGTCTCTCTTTATGATAGAAATTAGAGTAGTCCTTGCCCAAATCTCTAAATAAAGGAGAAACAAAAATACAAGGCAAGGATACCGCATAATCCATATTTAATCAATTGTCCGATATGGCAAGAAAAACAGGGGACATCTCTTCGTTTATAAGCAAGTTAAATACAAAATACATTAATTACGTAACCCTCACCTGTCCGCATTTTGTAAGTGAATCAAATAACCCTCCCCCTGATCCTCAGAAAACACGGACTGCGCGGACCCAGTATTTACTGTCTCTTTGCTGAGGACTTAAAGCATTCATGTTAAAATGATAAGCATCAGCCAATGTATCAAAGCCTCCCATGGACGCGGTAGAACTCCAGTAGTTGCGATAAATAAAATCACCAATGTTGCCCTCCTTGGACTTTAACTCCACAGCCATCTCCTGAAGTTCCAGACTCGAAGGAAGAAACCAGTCATCGAAACCATTAAACTGAAGTTCATAACATAGCTGAGCAGCATGACCAGATTCACCTGCAGCTTCGAGAGCAGAAACTATAATTTCTGTGTTAGCAAGCCCCGTGCCGATCTCTTTACTTGTCCCCTCAATAGTTACCTCATGGGATCCCCAATCTACGTCTTCCCATTCTGTCTCAGACGGTGCAGCCTCCATATATCTCCATTCCTCGTATTCCGGCCCCCTGTCAATAAAGACCAGACCTCCTGCCGGACCAGCATTACGCAGCACATCATCGCCCGTATTCCACTGTGCGTAAAGAGTCACATCGTGGTCAGGCATATAGAAGTCACTGCCGGGCTCTAGATCTTCTCCAGTGCCATCTGGGGACATATTCCATGCAACAAATCTACGGGTAATACCATCACGGATCTCTTCCCCACGTAAATCTCCCTTTTCGGCAATATTAACATGTTCATCATAGTTAAGACTCACAGATTCCGGTAAGCTCCCATAAGTATGACCATTTCCATCATAAGTGAGCAGAAAGTCTCCCACCTCTTTTTCAGGCTCGCTAATAATCGCTTCCGGATCAGCGCTATCCTGGGCAGAACATCCTGCAAAAAAACACACCAAACCCAGCATCAGTGCCAATAAACACAGACGTTTCATAAAAACTCCCCCTTTATATTTAGTTCGCAAGATGCAAATACTACCGTTTACCATAGGCAGCTAGCAATTGTGGATATTAATTATTTCAATGTCTGCAAAGGAAAGTAAAATGTAAGTTATTATTAGATGCAAAGAGTATACCATAACCAAACCAAAAATAGAAGCTTTAGTTATAAAACAATTCAAAAAAATTGGGGTATAAATGAAGAATGGGGCCAGGCTATAACCTAACGACCATAACCCCTCATAGAAGCGTATTAACCATCTCAATCATAATGTTATTTTGCCAATCAAAGTATCATTCCTGCATTTTGCTCGTGTGTCCGTGGCATATAAACGCCCTCACGCTTTCCCGTCCCTGCGCTTTCGGGTAAGAAGTTTATTCTACAGCCTTTTTCAGGGTTATCGGGCTTCTCACAGGGACCTTTTTCCACAGCTCCGGTTCCCCTTCCAGGCGTCCCAGCAAGTTCACCGGGCCGGCCGGCTTAATTTCCATTGCCGTGGAAGCAGGGGTTTGCCCGAAAAAAATGCAGAAACATTTACCTTCCGGCCAGTAAGCAATATCTCCCAATTCAACCACATCCATGGCATCTTCGGAGGACGCTTCCACAGGAATAGAAAAATAAATCTCGTCGCCCCAGGTATTGACGATACCGCTTAGGGGCAGATTGTCCCAGATCAAAGAAGCTGTTTTGCTGTTGTTTAACGTCGCCTCCATTTCCACCTGCTCGGTGCTAATTAAAATTTTTTTACTCATACTAACACCTCGTTTCTGTTTAATTTCCCCCAAAAACAGGCTTTTTTTGAAAAACTCAACCAGCCTGTATTCACCCCCGGTTGACAATACTATTTTAGCTTCAAGCTAATTAATTATGCCGCACCCGCCGGGACTCATATTCTAATGCTAAACCCTGTAAAAACCATACTTGAAATAACCTGCACGTAAGAGGAGGCGTTACAAAATAATAGCTCTTTTCCAAGTAATTCGGTTTAATATCAGGCTTTTGTACTGGCGGACGTTTTTCAGATGTCTGAACATCAACCGGCGCTACGATGTAATTATCACTTTCGTTATCACCAAATTTGGCCATAACTCTACCCGTTTCATCGCGAATATGGGAATTACCTATAAAGTCATAAGTGGAATTTCTTACAGGCCAATCAGGAAACGGAATTGGGCTGGGCATCTCTATGCTACCTCTTTGGTTTGCAAAAACTACCGGAACTCCGAGTTTTCTTGCGTATTGGAAAGGAACTACCTCCGAAGCTAAATAAGACCAACGTTTTAAATTTTTACCGGCTAACCATAGGTCAGGGCGCCTTTTGGCACGTGGGCTGCCCCATAAAGCAACAATTATTACCATTTCAACACCACTATTTTTAAAGCCCTCGTATGTTTCCCGTGAAAAAGAATCAAAACATATAACCCCGCCAATTCGCCCCCATGGGGTGTCAAATATCCCCGGCCCGGGATCACTGCTACGGCACCAAACCGCTGCTTCCGACCAGGTCGGATTTCTTTTTCTATAATATTGTAAACTTCCATCACTCCCTATCATTACCATTGTATTGTAAAAATAACCTTCATAAATTTCATAGATGCTGCCGGTAATATAGATATTATGCAAAGATGCCTGTTCATTCAACCAGTTTATTGTTTTACCTTCCAAAGATTCAGCAAGCATCATTAAAGACTCGCCCAGATAAAAACCCACATTAAACATCTCCGGAAGGACTACAATTTGGGCACCATTTTCAGCGCACTTACTAATTAGCTGCTCTAAATGAGAAAGATTTTTCTCGACTTTAAGCGGCTCGGACTGCTTTTGAATAACACCGATCTTTACCAAAAAATCATCTCCTTTAATTCTTTTCCCAGCAAATAAAAAAAGCAGGAAAGAATAAGGTATTCGCAAGCCCCCAGCGCAATCAAAACCTACCAACCATTAGACATGTAAAAGGCTATCCCTCCGTAGACTCAACTTCGTCTGCCTATAATATAAATAAGTTACCAAACATTGGCAAGTGCAAAATAGTACATTCCTTTGAAATTAATCCCTCGTTTCGTTTTTGTTAGCAGAAATTCTTCCCTTTTTAATTACTGTTTACGCTTTCGACGCTGGATAAAGATGAAAATTTTATGGTATACTTCTACCTGCTGTGATCGGTCAACAATTTTGGATGAAAATTTCTATAAAATGGTATTTTATTTTTCATTCTGTAACTCTCTTTTGACATAAATATATTCCACATTTTTATGGATCAGCAAATGCGATATTCTTAAAGAGAGCTTTCTAACCAACGGAGGAGGTTTAGCAGGTAAAATCGCTACTTCAGCTTCAGATGAGTCCAAGGAGATCTTATGGTAGTAATATTTTATAATGGAGGTTAGTGGAGGTGATGGGGACGTGTTAAAAATAGTTTTTTCTGCAATATTTGTATTGTTATTCTCTTTTTCGTTGTCAGGTTGTTTTGAAAATGGCGAAGAACTAGGAGAAAAAGACCAAAAAGAATTGGAAGACATGGATGACATAATTTATGAAGCATTGGTTAACGCCGAAACTGAGGTGGATCTGTCAGGGTTTGCAAGTCGAGTCAGCAGTGATGAAGTTTTTGATACTATTGAACAGGTTAGTAATGTCAATCCGGAGATCATGTACCATAAAAAATCTGAATATAACACCGACGGAAAGTTAACCATTAAATATTATCAACCCCCGAAAACTATCCGAGCCCACCAAGAAAAGGTTCAGAAACAAGTTAATTACATTGTGCAAAATATAGTTTCAGATAATATGTCCGATTTCCAAAAAGTTCAGGCTGTACACGACCACATTATCAAAAACTCCCGCTACTGCTTAAATAGTAGGGAGGTTGGCATTGAGCAGGCACCGGAATCATATTCCCCTTACGGTGTACTTGTAAACGGAGAAGGCGTGTGCGCAAGTTATGCAGGGGCTATGCAATTAATAATGGAAGAGGCAGGCATAAACTGTCTTTATGTTTTAGGAGAAGCGGACAATGAAGGTCATGCCTGGAACATGGTAGAGCTTGGCGGTGATTACTATCATTTGGATCTTACCTGGAACGATCCATTATTTGATGAAGAAGTAGCTGGTGAGGGCAGCATTTATGGGGAAAGTGACGTGCAATACAAGTATTTTAACGTAACCGATGAAGAAATAGGCGTCTCCCATAGCTGGGAACGCTCCAAATATCCAACTTGCAATGCTACCAGGTATAATTACTATCACTATAATGATAAAGTGGTATATTCTCCCCAAAAATTCACTGAAAAAATAAGAGATGCTATACAAAGTAAAGAAAGATATCTAACAGTTAAAGTGGAAAGTTACAATTCTTTTGAATACGATGTCCCGGAAACTATCAAAAGCCTTAATGAAAATGAGCCAGGACTAATTAAAGGCAACCTAAAATTCAAATTCCTCCCTCCGGAAAATAAAAATATAGGAGTTATATCTATTAAATTCAATTACCATTGAAGATTAGAGTTCTTGCAAATTTCCCAGAAAATATTTTAAGCAGGTTGATGAAAATAAAAATATAATTACCCTTTCTTGAAATACGGAACAAAAGACCTGTCCTTTTTTCCAAACGTTTTGATGTGTAACCTCCTCCGGTTAAGGAAGTCAGGGGGGCATAGCAACCGAGGCGTAGTAACTGGAGCCCAAATTGGTTCAAAACGAACCCCTTACCTTTATCACTTCACAAAATTGAAACAATATAACACATAGAATAAAAATAATTAAACAATGTATTGCAAAATGAAAACATTATGATATAATTAGTATCAATATGATATCAATATAAAAATTTGGGAGGGAACTTTATGAGTATGGAATCGGCAAGGGCTTTTGTTGAGAGAATTAAGAATGATGCAGAGTTTGTAGAAGAACTTAGAAAGTGCAAGGATTTGCAGGAAAAAAAAGAATTAATTGAATCCGAGGGATATGATTTTACTGCGGATGAGATTGAAAAGGTTAAAAATGAATTGATTTGCAATGCGGAATTGATTGATGATGTAGACGTACATATAACCGGAAACCAAAAAGAAAAAAATAAAAAAGGAAGTCTTTTCAATTTAGACCTTTCCGTTCCTTTTACCAATTTCAACTTGAAGATTAATATATAAAAAATTAGTTAGCCTTTAATATTAAACTATTATGGCTGAATCAATAGGATAAGGAGGTTTTAAAAAGAATGGCAAAAACATCAGTAAGAGAAAATCTAAAAAAAATATTTTTCGTACACCTGGCTGCTTATTTTTTGGTAATGGGCCTGCTGGGAGCTATTAATTTTCAACACACGCCCGACACTATCTGGGTTATTTACCCTGCAATTGGGTGGGGATTGGGTGTTTTATTGCATTTTCTTTCAATTTCATGGAATAAAGAGGAATTCAGTGATACCAGGGAAGGTTGGAAAAAGCATTTTTTGATGAGAAGCTTTATAATTCATTTTGTAGTTTACGCGTTGATTATGGGGATGCTGGTATTTATAAACTTAACCTATAGTCCCGATCTGCTGTGGGTTATCTATCCTGCACTCGGCTGGGGGATTGGAATAGTTATGCACCTGGTATTTGCTTTGCTCTGGCAAGAAAAGCCGGAGGAAAGAGATTAAGCAAGCAAGAAAACTAATTGGCAGTAACTCTTAAGGAAATTTATTCGCTAAAAATATAAAGTGGTGATTAGATATGGAGAATGGAAATATAACATGGATAGACTTAGATAAAGGACTTCCTACCGTTACCATTGCCCGTTATGGTATTACCCTTAACTCGGCTGCAACGGAAATTATCAGTCAGTTCGAAATAGCCAGGGTGGGTTATCAAAAAGAGGCGAAAAAATTGATTATCGCCATGGCCAATCTCGAAGACTACGAAGGTAAATTGCCGGAGGGATGGTTTTTCGTTAAAGAGAAAATCACCTCTCATGGTTACTTCAGACTTAATAATAAGGACCTGGTCCGCATGGTTGCCCGTTATGCAAACATAAACCTGGACAAAAAAAATAAATTTTTGGCCGAGTGGGAGGAATCTCATAATTTCCTGGTTATCGATATGACCAACAAGATAGGAAAAGATAAACCGGAGAAAAAACAAAATGAAATTTTTGAGATACTGGACGAGATATGGTAAGTGAAACTGAGTTGAGTAGACTATACCCTCGCAGGCACAAAACACTCGGACAATTTTTTTCACTTGTTCATCAGGTGTGACAGTGGGGACGGAGCAATTCGGTGTGACAGTGGGGACGGGGCAATTCTGTCACAACAATTATTAGAAAATTGATTATTCGATAATATTACTGTGATTTATTTGCCATTTTATCGGTATACAAAAATATATGCTTAATACTTTAGGAAACCAATTGTCGGAATTTGTTGCTTCGGTCAAGTCCGGCTCCGGTAGTTGCGTTTGTGGGGCACTATAAACATAAAGAACCTGTTGTATAGATGTGAGAAAGTTAATATCATTACTTTTTAACTCGTATAAATAGTAATTGTAAAATAGTGAGGTTTTATCGGTGATTATTGCTTAATTGCACCCTTATTTTTTCTTTTAACTGCAAATATTTCAAGAGTTTTTCTCCAGCCTGTTTGGCTTCATCCATGGCCTTTTTATTATTCAAGGCTTCTCCTGCTTTAAATAGATTTAGCGCCTTTACTGTACTTACTACTCTATAACCTAAAGCTTCTAAAGATTTTATCATCGCTTCAGCGGTAAATCCCATATCTTCTTCTCTTGCTTGTTCACTAACTGCAATTACAGCAGCATATTTTCCTCCAAGGGCTTCATTTAACCCCATCCAAACTGAGCGATCTTCTTCGTCGAATATTTCAAAGCAGTAACATCTATCTATAAAAGCCTTCATATCTGCAGATACATTATAAAAGTAGGCAGGTGACCCTAAGATAATGGCATCAGAATCTAAAATATCTGGATATAATTTTTGCATATCATCGTTTATTACACATTTATATGTTTCTTTACAGCCTTCACATCCACAACAGTCATTAATATTATAGTCATCTAAGAATATAAGTTTACTTTCAATGTTGTTACTTTTAAAAGGCTCTAAAGCCTCTTGCATCAAAGTTGAGGTATTTCCTTTTTTTCTGCGACTTCCTATAACACCAAGAATTTTCAACTAACCACTCCTCCAGTCTTTGTAATTAGTATAATTACTATGTGTTAAACATAACATTATTTCTTTTGTTGGAAAAGATGAGTTCCCCATTATTAGTCTAACCGGTTGTTGAACAAAAATGTTCATACTTTGGGTTTTCAAAACCAGTCTTTCTCCTTCCATGAAAGCAGGAATGTCCGTTCCAGAACAAAAGCAAATTCTGCAAATATCATTCCTAAAACAAAGGCAAATATGGATTGCGACTCCTGGTTAAATCTTAAGCCGGTTAGTCAGGAGCCTTGCTCTGCATACCCAGCACCCCCAAAAGGAGAAGTATCCATAGCACAGAGTTTGGGACAGCATGGACAATAAAGGAACTCCAAGTTGATTGTGTGTACTGAGCGATGAGAGGCGCCATAAGCATGCCGGGAATCATACCGATAAAATGCCATTTCATAACTGCATGTACCGCCCAGGCCCAGAGCAATCCATTAAAAACCCACGCCCAACCTCCAAAGAAGTTTTCCTGGAGAGGCAAAAGATAACCGCGCCACATAAATTCTTCCGTAAACATTGCCAGCAAATGTAGAAGAATAAATATAAAAAGAAGTTTCCAGTTTCCTTTAAGTGCAACTCCAAAAAACTCCCGGGGAGGAATACTCATCTTCTTCAGAGGGTTAAAAGGTGCAGGCAAGTATACGGGAGGGGCCAAAACTTTTTTCTTTGCAAAGTACTTGCCCACCGGTTCAAGAAGCTGATCTGATAAAACAGTAACTAAAACAGCAGCGAAAACCCATAACCAGTCCTTTCCTTGTATGGGGTTGAAACGAAATCGCTCTACAACAGAATCAAAGGTAATTACTCCACCTTCAACAGAAAAAAATAAATAGAGCGCTAAAGGAAATAAGAGCATTACAGGGGCCCAAAGAAAGCCAAAAAAGGCATGAAGTGGGGGTATTCCTTTATCCATAAGTTTGGGTGCTCCGTAAAAAACTCCCAGATAGATCAATAGCCCTGTAGCTACAAAAATAAATACGTGAGACCACAAAGACATTTATTTTCCCCTTCCTTTGCCATTATCAACCTGAATATGGATACCATGACTCGCCTTAAGCCCGGAACCCTTTTAAGAAAGACAGCAGAATTCTGTTGAATTCCCTGGTGTTACCGTGTTTGGCTACTTGATGTGCATCTTTCACCGTTGAATTCATCTGGTCTTGTATAAATTATATTATTTCGATTGTAATTCTTCTTTTAGTCTCTCTACCTCTTTTCTTAGTGAACCTACCTGCGCCAATGCTGCCAGGGCAAAAACAAAAGCAATAGGTGCTAACAAACCGACATATTCCATTTTTTTCTTGCTCCCTTCAGAATACTATACATACTTAAAGCAATTAGTTTGTTTAATAAAGGCTTCAATATTGTGGTTTACGCTCTATTAGCCACCTCGATAAATTAAGTTTGTCGAGCACGATTTTCTCATGATAGATGTAGTAAAGAAGTTTAATATGGGCACTAATTGACACTTACACAAAATGAGTAGTAAGAACTATCCATGACCATTAACCTTCCAGCTCCTGAGCGCCGACCTCACCATATTGGCCCGGCTAACATTGCCGAAGGTAATAAATTTTACTAATTTTGCTTCCTCCCCCAAATGACGGATAATCCCTTTTTCATCGTATCCTTCTTTATAGAGCTTACCCACTTCCCCATAAAATTCTTCCAGGTAATTCACCTTTTTGCGAAGCATTTCTTTGCCGTTAACAGGCTGCGGACTCATACTGCAGAAAACAGCCTCAAAATCCAAGCTAAGCACCTTCTGCAGTGATTCTATGGTTTCCTTCATATCTTCATCAGCACGGAAATATCTAATACGACTTCCCATAAAAAGATCCCCGGAGAAAAGCCATCCCATCTCCTTCTCCAGGAACACGGTATGATCTTTACTGTGCCCCGGCGTATGTACTGGTATAAAACAAAACCTTTCTGTTTCTTTCTGCGGAGGAAGTATTTCTATTTCCAAAGGGTCAGCCTTCCCCCACGTATAACGCTGATAAGGTAAAATTCTGAAACCTTTGCGTAGTTTCTCTGCCGTCAGAGAATGACCATAAACGGGAAGATTTCTTGATTTCTGCAAGGCCAGGGCATTCCCACTGTGATCCTCGTGATGATGGGTCAGAAGCACACAATTAATTTGTTTGTCTTGAAGCAATTGTAAGCAGCTCTTCCTCATGTTCGATTGTCCTGTGTCTATCAAAAGACCATCCACTAAATAGAAGTAAGTATTCATGAGAGGGGAACCCACAGGCCCGTAACCCAGTTCAAAACCGGTAACTTCTCCGTCTGCAAAAGTATGTACTCTACAGATATGCATTTTATTTTATCCTTTTACTTTCAGTGTTTGATACTCTGCCATGTTTATGTATAGCTTCGACTACATGCATGGTAATTCCTTCAGATATTTCTCCCCTTCGATGCAACCTTTATTATTCCATTAATAACGGTAAACATCTTTGCGATGGGCTGATTTAACAATCCAGATTGTTAAATCAGTATCCTGGAGAGAATACAGAATGCGGTATTTACCTTGTCGGAGGCGGTACCTATCCTCACCGGTTAACTTCTCACATTCCGGAGGACGGGGATTAGTGGCAAGCTGCTCAATGCGGCCCATAATTCTTTGAACATCTTTAGAAGGAATGCTACTTAAATCTTTTTCCACAGACCGTTTGAAATATATTTTATAATTGGCCATTGTCTTTTAACCTTTTGACCATCTCCTCATAACTAACCAGGGATTCTCCCACTCTTTCTTCAAAAGCTTCCAAATCCTCGGCATCCTCTGCAAGAGATCTACGAACCGCCTCGTTTATTAGGCCTGACACGGATTGCGATGTCTCCGCGGCTTTTAGTTTTAATGCTTTATGCAAGTGGGGCTCCAAATAAACAGAATACCTTTGGGGCTTACCCTCCATATGTGTCACCTCCACATTATAGTCCTCACCTGAGAAGCATTATAGCATTATAACGCTATAACGTCAAGACGTCAGTGAAAATTTATATTTAACCCTTAGGAAAAAGATTGTCGGAATTTGTTGCTTCGATCAAGCTTCTGGATTCGGCACCAACATCTGCTATTTGGGGAAGCACTATTCCACAAAATATAAAAACAGTTGTATGGATTTGAGTAAGTTAATTAATTACTTTCTTTACTTGTATAATTTAGCAATCGTGTAATAGCGAGATTTAGCGATGATTATCGCATGATTGTACCTTTTCTTATAATGCAAAATTTTCAAGCTTTGAAGCGGGGGAAGACCTGTTCTCTCAAGATAAACATTGGTATGTTTTCTCAGTTGTTTTCCTAAATGGCTTGTCAACCGATAATGCAATGTATATAATAATCACTGACAAATTAGTATATAATATGTGTCTCAGGGGTGCTTCCGAGCGGAGGCTGAGAGAAAAGCGCTATGAAGCTTTCCAACCCTTCGAACCTGTTAAGGCGGGTCTTTTTAAGACTTGCCCGGATAATGCCAGCGTAGGGAAGATAACTGTTTTTGCCTTAGAAAAGGCGGGCCTACGTGCCTGCTTTTTTATATTTAAAAATTTTTAAATATAGGAGGATTATTTGAAAAAATGACTCTGGAAGACCGTATCGTAACAAAAGCTATTATCGAAGAGTATACCCGGGAGTGGCTGGAACACCTCCAGGTAGATGTGGCCATTGCCGGCGCCGGCCCGGCGGGATTGACAGCTGCTTACTACCTGGCAAAAAAAGGTTATAAGACCGCTGTCTATGAGCGCAAGCTGAGCGTGGGAGGAGGTATGTGGGGCGGAGGGATGATGTTAAATAAGATAGTGGTACAGAAAGAAGCAGTATCCATTCTAAACGAATTAAATATTAACTGTTATCCTTACCGGGAAGACGGATATTATATTGCCGACGCTGTGGAAGCTGTCGGTGCCCTGGCTTGCGGGGCGGTTCAGGCGGGAGCCAAGGTTTTTAACTTAATGGGAATAGAGGACCTGCTGGTCCGTCAAGAGAAAATTTGCGGGGTTGTTCTTAACTGGAGTTCGGTGGAAATGTCCGGGTTGCATGTGGATCCTATGGCCGTGGAGGCGCATTACGTAGTGGACGCTACCGGTCACGACTGCAGCGTTACCAGGTACGTTACAGAAAAACTTAAGGCCAGGCTTAATACCTCCCGGGGAGAAATCAGCGGAGAAAAGTCCATGTGGGCCGATGCCGGTGAGGAAGCTATTGTGAGCAATACGGTAGAAGTTTATCCCGGATTACTGGTAGCGGGCATGGCAACAAATGCCGTGTTTGGTGATCACCGTATGGGCCCCATATTCGGCGGAATGTTTCTTTCCGGAAAAAAAGTGGCAGATATGATACATAATAAATTAGCAGGAAATGAAAGTTAACAGAAGGCAACTATAAAAGGTGAGGAAAGCCGAATTTTATAGATGAAATAGTTTCTTAAATACATGTCATTACTTAGTGGGAGTGGGATAAAAAGTGGAATATACCATGGAAAGAAAGAACCTTAAAGAGAAGCTATTACTTTATGTTATAACCGATCCTCACCTGTCCTTAGGGCGAAGCCACCAGGAAGTTGCAGAAAGAGCTCTTCGGGGCGGAGCTACGGCGGTTCAGCTCAGAGACAAAACCTTAAACACCCGTGAACTTATAGAAGTAGGAAAAGAACTGCGCACAATTACCCGGCGGCTTAATGCTTTGTTTATTATAAATGACCGGGTAGATGTGGCAATGGCCGTAGAAGCAGACGGAGTACATCTGGGTAAGGAAGATATGCCGGTAAAGCTATGCCGCCGCTTGCTGGGGCAATCTCTGCTCATCGGGTTTTCTGCCAAAGGGGTTGAAGAGGCCCGCGCTGGAGAAAGAAACGGCGCTGATTACCTGGGATCCGGCCCAGTTTTTCAAACTACCACCAAGGTCCAAAAGGTATTACCACTGGGAACCGATGGGCTTGCAGACATATGTTCAGCTGTAAACATACCCGTACTGGGAGTAGGGGGAATCGGTATATCCGAAGCTCCCCGAGTAATCCATGCAGGTGCCGCCGGGGTAGCCGTGGTTTCTGCTGTTACTTCGGCTCCGTGTCCCGAAGATGCCTGCAGAGACTTCCTGCAGGTGCTTCGACCATAACAAAAAACAAGAAGATAGCAAGGCAGGGCGACGCAAGGCTAATTAATAATAAGTATCGGACCATAATAATTTCAAGATCCGGCATCGCAATAAAAACATTGTTTTATTAATCAGTTGATTTTTGAAACATTGTTTTATATAATAAGAATGGAAATTAAGGCTTCCATTATTTGTCAGCACCAGGGGATGGGAAAATATCTTGACCGAGAAACCTCCGATTACTGAAAATTTAAAAGCTCGCCTTTATCCTGTTGTGCTAAAGCAGTTTTCCATGAATGATTTCCATGCTGTTAATATACGGGATATCTCCAAAGAGAGCGGAATTAGCACCGGCACCCTGTATAAATATTATTCCTCCAAAGAGGACCTGCTTTTTTCCATAATTGATGAAAAATTGCGCGAGTTGGGTTCATTGTTGCGGATGCACATTGAGGGACTGGAAGATATCCGGGAGATGATCAGAAAACTGTTCTGGGTAACAATGAATTTTTTTGATCAAAACCCCGAACTTGCGGTTACAGCCTTTATTACTGTTCCTTTAAAAAGTTTTATGGCCAGCAAAGCCTATAGAAGAGAAACCGAAATGGATATATTAAACGATATAGTAGAAAAAGCGAAGAAAAATGGAGCGGTGATCTCGGACTTTGAATCCCGCCATTTTGCCGACCTTTATCATATGATTACTCAAAGGCAAATTCAGAACTGGTATATGCACGGAATGAAGTGGAAACTGGCTGATACAATGGACCAGTTTTTTGATTTTTTCTGGAGAGTCGTAGCGCCCCTTCTTACTCCAGAGCACGGAAAATTCATATCAAAAAAGGAGACGATCTAAAAAATGAATGAACTAATCGAAAACGCCAGAAAGCAAAAGATAAGAACGCTTAATGAGGCAGAGTCAAAGAAACTTTTAAAAGAATACGGCATTCCCGTAGTGAATGAGAAAGTTATTAAAACTCCGGAGGAAGCCAAAACTGAAGCTGAAAAATTGGGTTATCCGGTTGTAATTAAAGGATTGGGTTCCCGGCTAACTCATAAAACAGAAAAAGGGCTGGTTAAAATAAATCTGAAAAACAAAGAAGAGATTTCTTCAGCAGCGGACCAAATTATTAAAGCGGCAGGCGACGATCTGGAAGGCCTTTTAATTCAGCCCATGGTCCAGGGTAAAAGAGAGTTTGTCGCCGGGCTTTTTCATGATGAACAATTCGGACCCACCGTTATGTTCGGCTTGGGAGGAATTTTCACTGAAGCTATAGGTGATGTGGTTTTCCGTGTAGCCCCTGTTGATGAAAATGAAGCCCGGAAAATGATCGAAGAACTGCATGCCCAGAAACTGCTTGGCGCTTTCCGCGGGGAGGAATCGCCGGATAAGGAATCGCTTATTAAAACTATCACCGGCCTATCGCAAATAGGAATGGATTTCACCGAAATAAGTGAAATAGATATCAACCCGCTAATGGTGACCGCAGACGGCAGTGTAACTGCTGTTGACGGCCTTGTCGTCTTGGGAGAAGAAGACTTTTCCGAGAAAACAACAGAATTTATCCCCCCAGACGAAATCATCAACTTATTCTCTCCGAAGTCAATTGCTTTCATCGGTGCCTCGGATGATATAAGCAAATGGGGACACGTGATGTACTCAGGTGTTATAGCGGGAAAATATGAAGGCGGAGTACATCTTGTTAATCCCCGGGGCGGGGAGATCTCAGGAAGAAAGGTATATAAATCAGTGTTGGACATACCCGATCCGGTAGACTTCGCGGTTGTTACAGTTCCAGCTAATAAAGTAATTGAGCTGATTCCGGAATTTGGAAAGAAAGGAATTAAATATGTAGTCCTCGTAACTTCAGGCTTTGGAGAGATCGGAGAAGAAGGCCGGGAGCTTGAAAAAGAACTTTTGAAAAAAGCACGAGACGCGGGAATATTAATAATAGGCCCCAATACCATGGGAATGTGTAATCCTCATTTGTCATTTTACTGCACGGGATTTCACGTGAGGCCAGACCCCGGAGGAATAAGCCTTTTAGCCCAATCCGGAAATCTGGGCACCCAGCTTCTGGCATTTGCGACCCAGGAGGATATAGGTATTCGTGCTTTTTGCGGCTCGGGTAACGAGTCAATGATTAAAATTGAAGATTATATAGAAGGGTTTGAACTCGATAATTTAACGCAAACTATTGTTCTTTACATTGAAAGCATAAAGAGCGGGCGCAGGTTTTTTGACTCGGTAAAGCGTATCAACAAAAAAAATCCGGTTATTATTTTGAAAGGCGGAAGAACTCCCGCCGGATCGGATGCTGCCGCCAGCCATACAGGAGCAATGGCTTCAGATACAAACGTATTTATGTCAGCTTGCAAACAGGCGGGGATTATTCAGGCCAAGAACCCGATGGACCTGCTCGATCTTTCAGCTGCTTTTTCAACTCTTCCTCTCCCTAAGGGCAACAGAGTAGGTCTTGTAACCCTGGGCGGAGGATGGGGCGTAGTAGCATCCGACCTGTGTGAAGAAAACGGTTTAGTCCTGCCGACTCTGACAGATGAGATAGTATCAGAAATAGACCAATTACTTCCTCCCTTCTGGAGTCGCGCAAATCCGGTAGATATTGTAGGCGAGATAAATACTGAGGTCTACAGAAAAATCATTGAATACTTGGTCCAATGGGAAGAATGTGACGCGGTCATTCACATGGGTATAATCGGAAGAGTAAAAATGATAAAAGGTATGCTTGAATCCACCATCGCTATAAACGAAAATTATGATGAGTCTTTTGTGAACAGAACCACTGAGTATCTGGAAAATGTTGAAAAAAGGACCATCGAACAGACGGTTGAGCTGATGGAAAAATATAAAAAACCCATCATCGGGGTCTACCTGCTCAGTGATGAAAATAAACGAATGGTAACCTGTTTTGATGGAAGCGAATATAAAGGGGTTAATTTTACTACTCCGGAAAGGGCTGTTAAAGTTCTAGCCAAGATGGCGCAATACTCAACATGGCGGCAAGGGTAATAATACAATTTTTATTCTTCAAACCATCGGGAAAGAACTTCATAAACTTTTGCACTATAGGGCAAGACAAAATGGCTTAACCCCGGCAGCCTCTTGTAGCGGTGGTTTTCGACGAAATAAAAATTGTCGTCGGGGCCAATGTTAGCTGCACTGGCAGAAGTAACCATTCCATCGTTGCTAAGAGTGGAAGGATCCTCAGCAGATAAGTTAAATATTGAACCTGTCAAGGCGTAATAACGTATCCAGGGCAGGGCGGGTATGGGTTTTTTACAAGATTTAACGCCTCCCTCTTCTTGATCTTGCCTGGATTCTTCTTCGGAAATATAACCATATCTTAAGTCTAAAATACCTTCACTACGAAAGTCCACTATATAGCCGGGTAGCCTGATATAAAAACTGGGGAGTTCCCTGATAAAGAAATCTGAAGTGTCCCCTACCGGTGATAGGTAGCTCCTGTCATTAATTTTTATGTTTTGAAAGATTTTCTTCAATCCCTTACCTACAAATTTGAAAGGCAGATACTCAGGTAGTTCATTTAGCAGCAGACGCATTCCCTGAGCGATTTGTTCAAGGGGCGCTCCCCGATGAGGAGTAGCTATTAAAAATACTTTATCTACTTGATTTATAAAGTTAAAATTATTTTCGTATGCATAGCTCAGCGTTGAATGAGTAACAAGCCCCCCCATGCTGAAACCAACCATGTGTAATTTTAAATTAGGATCCTGTAAGTTACCATATAAATTCTCCAGCGCCAAAGCTAAGTCCCGGCCATTTTGCCATACATGGCGTCCTGTATTGTAATATATGTTAACTGTGGAGATTCCAAAATTGTTTTCGAAAGCGCCGGGCATATTAAAATTTATGCCATACCAACAGCTATCATCCACCATGAGCCCATGGATGAAAACCATTAAATCTTGTGTTTTCCGTCCTTGCTGCTTATTAAGAATAGAAGCAAGCTCAGTATAGGTAACATTTTTCCCCTGATAACGAAAACCTAGTTCAGCCGGATAATTTAATTTTTCCGGCATGTTGCTTCCGATGAGGCCATTAGCGCCAGCCAGTAATATTTTAGTTCCCTTTTTGATAGAATCTACTGCCAGGTTCTTTTGAAAATAACTCAATTATTGCCCCCCCTTTAGCCTCTTTGCTTAATGTAATAAATGAATCGCCTGAAACCTTTTTGTGCTAACCCGGAAATAATTTTAGCACAAGATTGGGTGATGGAAAAAGCCTTTTAATCTATTATGTTTTCTTATGGCTGTTATTGCCGCTGAGAAACCTTGTTATAGGTGAGTTTAAATATCGCGTAGTAAGACAAGTAACCTGTGTATTTGTGACAAAATTGCCCCGGTCAAGTAGACCCTGCTCTCACGGGCAGGGTCCCTCACATAAACCGTGGGACAGGGTGGAGAAAGACCAGCCAACCTGCCTCCGCAATATCAAGTTTATCAAAAGTCGAGGTCTTTTCTTTTCTCTTGTTCCCAGGGTGGTTCGAAGGATCTTTCATCTTTGCCTGTTTTAAAGGCCCACGAGATTCCGCCTTCGAATGGCTTGCGGCCTATCCAGGTGAACATGCGCTCCATCCCCCAGCTGAACCACATGGGGTAAGATAGCACATAAAAAAGGGCTATCCATCCGTTAACTTCTACAGTGTAGGGAGAAAAATACCAGGGGTCCATCCCCACCATTTCCCAAAGTGTGAGTAAAGAATTAAGCCAAAACACGCCTACAAAAATAATTGCCAGGAAAATATGCCAGTCGGGATTTTTATCCCATAAATAATTCTTATACAGGTAGCCCGATAAAAGTCCCAATACAATCATTAAGGGTATATCCAAGACACTGATTAGCAATTAAATCAATCCTTTCTCCTTACACCAGGTTATATAATCCCACAAACCCCGCCGGGGATCCGGATAAATAAATTCAAACCCCAAATCTTTAATCTTTTGGTTGGAAAACCACATATTACCGGTTAAATACTGCGTTGCAGCCGCATCTAATTTGGGCCTTACCCCTTTTTTGCGGGCTCTCTCTTCCGCCCGGGGAGCAATTCTTTGCACCAGTTTTGCCGCCGATTTGTAGCAAACCCAGGGAACTGGCAATCTAACCTTTTTTTCCATTCCCAAATAATCAGCCAAAAACTCTAAAAGTTCGTCCTGGCCAATGGTATCACTCAGAATGTTATAAGCTTCGCCGATGCTCTCCTCTTTCTTTTCGTGAAGAAAAACAGCCGCCCTAAGCAAATCAAACACATGCACACTGGGAAAGACCAGCTGGTTCTTTCGGGGGTAAATCCTGGGGATTATCCCTTTTCCCAGCTTTCGAAGTCGGAGAAATATGTTATAAACCCCGTACTTATGCCCGGGTCCATAAATAGGTGCCGGTCTAATAATGGTAACGGGAAAGCCCTCTTCCCGATAAAGTTCCCACAGCATCTTTTCTTGTTCCACTTTTGACTTACAGTAGCGATTGTGGGGGTTGTATTCATCTTCTTCGCGTTTGGGCTTATCAAAACCAGCATCTCCTAAAACCCCTTCGGTGCTCCAGTGAATGAAATGAGGAACTTTGTGCTTTGCTGCAAGTTCGGCAATATTTTTACCACCTTCCACATTTACCCTATACAAATCTTCCCAGGTTGCGAAGTAATCAAATAGGGAGGCAATGTGAAAAATTACGTCATACTCATATTCAAAGAGGGGCTCAAGAGATTCTTTCCGGGTGAGATCAGCGGGAATAAACTTAACGTTAGCTTTATTAATTATGTCTTCGAAATATACAGGAGCGGCATCGCCCTCTTCATTATAATAAATTTCTCTCTGAGATTTTTCCAGGTCGGTGGCAACGATTTCCCACCCCTTATCACTTAAATATTCCAGCATATTTGAACCCGTAAAGCCACAGGCTCCTGTTATCAGCGCTCTCTTAGCCAATAAAATCTTCCCCTTTATATCATTTATTTCACTTACCTGGCTGTATTATTAAAAATATCTTAAGTCACTTAGGCTAATATATGGTTTAAATACTATTATTATAGCAGTTGTTTTGTTTTATAGTGACTGCATTAATTATTATGGTAATTGCGTGAACTAATATGGTAAATTGTTAACTTTTTTAATTTTATTTTTAACTAGATTCCACGTTAAGTATAAAATTCCTTCTCTTTGAACTTTTTTGTAATAATACCCGGAAATACTTCAAAACATCTATTTTTATCAGCACCTATCCCAGATAAACTTTCTCCTCAAATGGTATAAAATAAGCTTGGCAAGGCTTTTAGTAATTCCCCAAAAAGTTACAGCAAATTTGTAATTTAATGTTGACAAGCTTTTAAAAGTAAAATACAATTAAGTACATATTAAACTTGTAATTATTACAGAATTACAATTATAACAATAAGATTGGGAGGAAATGACCATCAAAGATATTCAGGAGCTACTGGAAGCAAAAGGAGTAAAGCCATCCATTACCAGGTTGAAAATATTGGATTACTTGCAAAGACACAGAAGTCACCCCTCCGTTGATGAAATTTACAGAAATCTGGTGCAGGAAATTCCTACTCTTTCCAAAACTACCGTTTATAATTCGCTGGAATTGTTTGTGGAAAACCATTTAGCGCAGGTTTTGCATGTGGGTGATAACGAAAACAGATATGATGCAGATGTAAGCAGCCATGGGCATTTTAAATGCCTCTCATGTGGAAAAATTTATGATTTTGGGATTGATTTCGAAAATATAAAAGTAGAAGGTCTGGAAGGTTTCCGGGTATACGATAAAAGCGTTTATTGCCAGGGTATTTGCCCCCATTGCAAAGTCAATGAAAAAGAAGTAACTAACGGTAAATATGGGAAAAGGAGGAATGCGTATCGACAAAATTAAGGAAGTATGCTGACAAAAATATAAATTAATAACATCTTGGAGGTCACAGACAACCTGGTCTGAAACTTGAGTATTTTAAAATTAATTATTAAAAGAGGTGATAAGCATGACTGAAAGAATGCAAGTTTATAAGTGCAACATTTGTGGGAACATAGTAGAAGTTTTGCACTCCGGCAAAGGGCAGCTGGTGTGCTGTGGCGAGGCTATGCAGTTGATGACCGAGAATACGGTGGATGCAGCCAAAGAAAAACATGTTCCGGTAGTCGAAAAAGAAAACGGCAAGGTAGTGGTTAAGGTTGGCAGCGCTCCTCACCCCATGGAAGAAAAACATTATATAGAATGGGTAGAAATAATTTCAGGAGATAAAATTTATCGCCGCTTTCTATCACCGGGAGAAGAACCGGAAGTAGTATTTACCGGGCTTGAAGATGCTGGAGAGGTTAGCGCAAGGGAATACTGCAACTTGCATGGATTGTGGAAAGGTTAAGTGCTGAATTAAATAGAGGTAATATATTTAGTTTTATTGATTAATTTATGGATAGAATAGAGGAAGGTGATAGTAAAAATGAGTGCAGTAGAAATTAAGCCGGGCATTTACTGGGTGGGAGCAGTAGATTGGAACCTGAGGTACTTTCACGGTTATTTGACTCCCAGGGGCACTTCCTACAACTCTTACTTAATCGTGGATGATAAAGTAACCCTGGTGGATACTGTCAAAGATTACCTTGGGGACGATCTGCTCAGCAACATCAAAGAAATAATTGACCCTTCCCGGATAGATTACCTGGTGGTTAACCACGTGGAAATGGACCATTCCGGAAGCGTGCCGGAAATTATGAAAGTAGCCCCCCAAGCCCAAATAGTTACCTCCAAAAAAGGGCAAAAAGGGTTGGAGCGCCACTTTAAACCCACAGCGGAATGGGACTATCACATTGTAGAGTCTGGATCCAAGTTGTCTACGGGAAAATATAACTTAAACTTTGTCCAAACTCCCATGGTCCACTGGCCTGATTCTATGGTTACCTACATACCCGAGGCAAGCTTGCTTCTTCCCAATGATGCTTTTGGCCAGCATCTAGCTTCCTACCAGCGGTTTGATGATGAAATTGGCTGGGAAATTTTGCACGAAGAAGCGGCCAAATATTATGCTAATATAGTCCTTCCCTATGGGAAGCAAGTAACCAACGCCCTGGAAGCCCTTTCCGGCTTGGATATTGACATGATAGCTCCCAGCCACGGAGTGATCTGGCGCCAGTACCTTGGTCAACTCCTGGAAGTATACAAACAATGGGCTTCTCACCAAACTCAAAAAAAAGCGCTTATTGTTTATGATACCATGTGGGGAGCCACCAAAAATATTGCCCTGGCATTGAAAGATGGCCTGGAGCAAGCCGGTGTACCCGTAGTAATCCGCTTTTTACAAACCAGCCACATTTCCGAAATTATGACTGATGTGCTTACCTCTAAAGCCATATTGCTGGGCTCTCCTACTTTGAATAACGGCATGCTGCCGACCATGAGCGCTTTTTTAACCTATTTAAAGGGCCTTCGCCCTCAAGACCGGATTGGCATGGCATTTGGTTCCTACGGCTGGGGAGGCCAGGGAGCCAAGGAGGTCTCGGAGGCAATTACTTCCTTTGGTTGGGAACAACCTCAGGAGTACGTAAATATGCTTTATGTGCCTGATGAAGAAGAGTTGGATGAAGTTCGCCGCAAGGGCAAAGAGCTGGGAGATAAAATTTTATCTTAGTAAATTCGAATCAATTTCGAATCCTGGAAGAACTCTGCGGGGTAGATAGGACAAAAATTTTCTAGAATTATCCTGGCAGCAAGAAACTTAAATGTAAGGAAATACACTCCAAGGTATTTCCTGCAAAATAAGAAAAGGAGGAATGTTCATGAGTTGTGAAAAGAATCATGACAGCAAAGAAGTGAAATCCACTGGACCGGTGGAAGAGGCAGTTGATGTCAGACCGGACAGATCACCCAGTCGAATCATGGTAGGTAAACCTGCTCCCGATTTTACTGCAGACGCTTTTGTGGAAGGTGGTTTTAAAAAAATCTCTCTATCTGACTACAGGGGAAAATGGGTAGTGCTGTGCTTCTACCCCGGAGATTTTACCTTCGTTTGACCTACAGAGCTGGCAGCAGTTGCTGCCCGGTACAATGAATTAAAGGAATTGGATACGGAAGTTCTTTCTTGCAGCGTGGATAGCAAATTTACGCATAAAATATGGCAAGAGCACGAACTGTCCAAGATGGTAGACGGTGGAGTACCTTTCCCCATGCTTTCTGATACCGGCGGAAACGTGGGAAGCCTTTATGGAGTCTATGATCCCGATGAAGGAGTAAATGTCCGCGGCCGGTTCATCATTGATCCTGACGGTGTCGTCAAAGCTATGGAAGTGCT
>PUKQ01000162.1 GCA_003550565.1 Syntrophomonadaceae bacterium | reverse complement strand
GTACGGCGATAAGTGAGGGACGGCAATCGAGATACAACAGCACGGGCAGCAACAGCATACTGTAAATAATCTTTTATGGTCATCGGTCAGATCAAGCCAGAGAGCATCGAAAGAGGCCTTACCTGCCACATTGATCATTCCTTTTTCCTGACCCTTTCTAATATGTTCCTTTGCTTCTTCCCTGCTTACTTCACGGCATAGGTCAGGGTGAATGCCCCGGGCTGCCTCTCCTATAAAAATACATCCATGAGCTTGGGAATAATCCTTGCATCTGTTTGACGCCCTGCAAATACACTCATTCATTATGACCCGATAGCTAGATTCATCAATAAAATGATCAATTACCTGGGTGGGCAAAACCATTTCCCGGCTATCAATTTCTTCATCAATAGCTATTTTGTTGTTTGGAAAACAATACAATTCGTCTGATTTGGGTATTATTTTGTTTGATACCTTCTGCGCTAATTTCGGAAATTTCTTTAGAGGGTCATACCTGTATAACCTCGGCTTATAAGTCATTCTGTAAACAAGCTTACCTATTTTTTCAAATAATAATCTTCTGTCCATGATTTCCTCCTATCTCAAATAAGAATGATTTGCATGGTAAATTTAGAATGAAGCATCAACCCCCTTGCCAATTTTTTTTGCTTAATGGTAAGCTCATAATATTTATAAATAAAGCTTAACCTTTCTAGAATATTGAGGTAAACATGTCCCGCTTTTTCTGCCATAATGAGTACAGCAATGTTAGCTTGTGTTTTTTTTAAATTTTCTAATATTATAATCTATTCATGAGAATAAGACAACCATCGCTATCAATAATTTACTGCCGTTAAAACCCTATTTTATTAACTGCCGATTGCAGATAGCAGGCAATATCTTCATCCTTCGCTGCATCCCTTACATCGGAAGTTTTAATGGTGAAAAGCTCTTTTTTCTCCACTTCGTTATCTACATTTCGCTGGGAAAAAAGCCTTTTGCTCTGTTTTAATTTCAAGCGCTCCACCAGGTTTCGCACAAATCGTCCGTTGCTGAAATTATTTCCCGCATTATTACCGGATTCATCCAACAGCATTCTTATTTCTTCTTCGGCTTTAGATGTAATCCGATAGTCTTTTCCCAGTAAATAATGGAAAATCTGTAATAACTCTTCCCCGGAATAGTTGGGAAATTCTATCTTATGCGGTACCCGGTCGCAAAGCCCGGGGTTCATGTTCATCATGGTTTCCATTTCCCGGGGGTAGCCGGCCAGAATAACCACCAATTCATCGCGATATTCTTCCATGTACTTCACCAGGGTGGAAACCGCTTCATGGCCGAAATCTATCTTGGAATCCACTTGTAGCGCATAAGCTTCGTCAATGAAGAGTACTCCTCCCCGCGCCCTTTTAATGGCTGCTTCTGTTTTTAAAGCAGTGTGACCTACATATGCACCTACCAGACCTTCCCGTCCTACTTCCACCAGATGCCCTTGTTTCAGTATTCCTTCTTCCTTTAGAATACGGGCAATAATCCTGGCCACGGTGGTCTTACCGGTGCCGGGATTCCCGGCAAAACGCATGTGCATACCCACGTTTGAAATCTCCACTCCCGCTTCTTTTTTCCGTTTCTCCATAATAAAATAGGATACAAGCTCTTTTACCCGGTTTTTCACACCGGCAAGCCCCACCATATTTTCCAGTTCCGTATAGGGATTCGATTCATTCTTTTCGTCTTTGCCGCTTTCTACACTGTTTTTCAATTTCTCCAGGGCCTTTTCCACTACTTCGTCAAAGACCGGGGCAAGTGATGCGGAGGAATTATCTGTCCGGTATGCCTCATTCGGTTTCTCAACCTGCTGCTCCAGATTCTCCGTCAATACTGAATTAACCACGCGGTTTACCAAATGCATTCCCTCTATCTTTTCTTTTTGTTTAAGAATAGCGATAACGTCCCGGAGTTTACCTGCGTGGGTAGAACATTCAATGCCCAGTTCTTCCAGTTTATAGCAACACATTTTCATCAGCTCTTCCACAGTTAATTCCTTAAAATACAGGGAGCGGTAAGGAACAAAATTCTTGACCATAATCTGTTCAATCTGCTGCAAAGTTTCTTTGTCGTCAGAAGATATTTTTATAACTATTACCGTCTTATCGTTTCTGCCGGCCATAATCTCTGCTATATCTTCCAATTTCCTCCTCTTGCCGGGAAACCTCTCTTCATCGCCTCCTGTGAAAGTAAAACTTAAAATTCCGCTGCCCATTTCTTCAAAATCCCTTCTTGGACTGAAGATGAATGGTTCAGAATATTTGTAGGCCTGCCTCTCAATTATGCCCAGGTGGTAAAATATTGAACTCATTACCTGCAGGGCATCTTCCATATTAAAAGATTCTTCTTCGGTTACGAAGATGTAATGATAAGGGCAGTATTTCCTAATTTCCCATTCTTTACCGGCTTTTTTAAGGTTTTCATGAAGGCTAATTATTTTTTTCATTTCTACCCGGAAGCCTTCTATGCCCTGCAAGTTCTCTAGTTTGTCCAGTGCTTCCGAGAAGGACATTTTAGTTTCCCTGATATTAATTTCATCATCTCTCCGGCTCATTTTCTTCGAGTGCCTTAATTGTTCGCCTCCTTCGTTATCCTCGTCCAAACCACACTCCGCCAGATACACTTCATAGTCAGCCCGGTTAAAATAGCGGCGTTGGCTTTCCTGCACACCTTTCAGCAGGGCGCGTCCTTCTTCCGGGCTAACTACTCGGGTAGCTTTTATTTCCAGTAGCCCAGCGGTTTCTTCATCCGCGTAACTTTGCCAGCCATATTCCTCCTTTAAAATATTTGACAATATTTTAACCCATTCTACCTCGCCGGTATCCACCCCCCCGGTAAATCCTTCTTCCGGAATCTCATTATTCCAATCATAATCACCGACGTTTTTACTCAACACTAATAAGTTAATTCTTTTACGGTGCGGCTGAAGCAAAAAGAGCTTTACCTCGTCCCCGTGCCTGGCATTATATTCCTCACGGGCACTCTCCACATCGTCATAACACTCCACGAAATCTAATCCACCGGCTGCATACTCATCAATGAGCCCCAGCATCACTTTGCTAACACGTAAATCCTCCAAATTCCTTTTCAGGTTCATCTTTATTCCTCACTCCTTCTCGTGATTTTTAATTAAATTATATATAAATAAGGTGACACGAGAGTGTCACCTTATAGTATAAAATCTCTTTTTTCATCAAAAATAATTAACGAAACCCTTTAACGCCGAAACTCTTTCATGTTTCACCTATTTGCTTCAGGGCATAATTCTGATTATCCGGGTGTTGAGTTTTTAGGATTCACGGTAGTAGGCAATGGTATTTTGAAGATGTTCAATGGTTTTTTCTCGGAGCCATTCGGGTCCCAGCACTTTTATTTCCGTTCCCCATCCGGCCAACCAGGGGATTATTTCAGAGGCGCCTTTAAGGCGGAACATTACCTCTACGCCGCCTCCCCTACACTCGTTTACTATCTGAGACGGGTGAAATTTAATGTTTCGGAAGCGCTCGGCTGCGCCCATATTAACCCACAAACGAACAGTTTCAGGCATTCCAGGCTCATCTGTAGTCCAAAGGGCCCAGGATTGGCTGTAAAACTCCTCCAAAGAAAAATTTGGAGGCATCTGATACTGCTTATTCTCCAGCACTTCAAGGTCGCGGATATGCACCAGGTGAAAAACCCTATGACCCTTGCTTTCATGACAGTATCCGGAAAGATACCAGTTATTAAAACGGTTGATAAGGCCATAGGGATCAACCACGCGTTCAGTTAACTCACCGTCATAGGTGCGCAGGTATTTTATCTTTAGTTTCTTTCTTTCTGATACAGCCCGGAATATGTCGTTGATCATATTCCCAAAGTGGAGAGGATCAGCCGGTTGCGGTTCCGCCACGTGCACAATACTATTAATATCGCTGATTAATTTGGTATACATGCTAACACCCGTCAATACGTCAGTCATCAACCTTTGCATAACCTTTTGAAAAACATCCTGAAGCATGCTTCGCTGCTGTGGGTAAAGGCTCAGTGCTGTCAACAAAGCTTCCCTGAAGTCCACGGCGGGGGCACCCACTTCTCCCTGTAACAAGTAATACGTTTTCTTCCCCCGTTTGACTCGCTTTATTTCTAACTGCGGTCCCGGCAGATCTTTCTCCTCATCATAATCATGGTCACCCTCCTCTGCTATTTCCCCTTCTTCCGGTGTTTCTCCAAAAGCCAGGGGATCAAGAAATTGTTCCAGGCGCTTGATATTCCTGTAAATGGTTTTCCGTGCCGGAATGCTGTCCTTTATTTCTGCATAAGCTTCTTCAATATCTTCTATGGTAGCACCTCCGGTGGGTGTTTTCTGGATAATCTTCATGAGCATATTGGTCATTGCCTCGGGATGGTATTTATTGGTGGACTTTTGGGTCATATAAATTCGCTCCTTAATAAAATGTTTTGATTAACAAACATTCTATAAGAAATTACCCTTTTCCTGCCGGGCAAACTTCTTATACGAGATGCCAATAGCAATCACATTATCTGCCAATTTTTTTATATGCATTGTATTACTAAAAAATTTCTCACCTAACAAATCTCCGGATATTCAACAATGAATAGGAAATATTATTTAATATTATGTATTTTTTCTTCCATTATAAGTTTCCCTTATTTGCTAATCAGTAAAAATATTATAGGTAGCCGTGCCCAGCGCAATAATTTTGCCTCCTTCATCTCTTAAATCACATCTGGTTACTACAATACGATTACCCTTGCGAATGATAGTACCTTCACAGGTAAAACGGGTAGCGATTCCTCTTCTCACATAATCAACCCGCATATCAACGGTATTAACTGCTGTTTCCTTAGGCCAGTTCAACACACTAAAAGCTGTTAATCCCCCGGTAACATCTATAAGCGTGCTGATAACCCCACCATGCAGGGCTTTGCTAAAAGGATCTCCTATAAACTCAGGACGTTTTTCTAAGGCAAAAATTGCCCTTCCCGCCTCCAGATGTTCAACTTCCAAATTCAGAAATTTATTAAAAGGAATTTCTTCGGTAAAAAATCGGAGCAACTGTTCAAAACCCGTTTCATCACTCATTTTAAATTAAAAGCAGAATCAGCAAGAGATCTGCCCTATTATTCACCACCTTCTTTATAAATTTAATCACATAATTGTTCAAATATTTACCCTATGCTCACTAAAAAAATGCTTCCCAAGAGTAAAATAAACTCTTTGCTTAACTTTGGTAGATCTCTTCTATTAAATCGCTGTATTTACTGATTATCACCTTCCGTTTTAATTTAAAAGTAGGGGTAATCTCTCCCCTTTCCACGGAAAGTGTTTGGTTCACCAGCGCAAACTTTTTCGGTTGTTCGTAGGAAGCAAATTCTTTGATAGCTTCCCGTGCTTCGTTTTCTATAATATCTCTAATTAGATCATTTTCAAGCAAGGAGGGATCTACCCTTGCAGGCACTTCTTCGCCCCCCTGTCCGGTTTCGTATTCGGTAAGGCTTTCATCAAAATTAATATCATTCTCCCGGGCATATTTTAAAGCCAGCTGATAATTTGGCCAAATAAGGGCACTGGTAAATTTGCGATCATCACCGATTACAATAGCTTCATCAATCCAGGCACTTTTTTTAAGCGAATCTTCCATGGGAAGAGGGGCTACATTTTTACCGGTAGATAAAACCAGCAAATGTTTTTTCCTTTCTTTGAAAACAAGGTAGCCATCCTCATCAAAATAACCTATGTCACCGGTTTTCAACCACCCATCTTCTGTAATTACCTCTCTGGTTTCTTCCGGAAGCTTGTAATAACCCTTCATCACATGGTCGCCTTTAATTAAAATTTCTCCATCTTCAGCTATTTTTTCCATGGTGCCAGGAATGGGAGGCCCCACTGTTCCGGGTTTTATTTGTTCTATCGGGCATATATTTGCCGGAGCAGCATTTTCCGTCATCCCGTAACCTTCCAGAATTATTATTCCCGCCCCATTAAAAAAATAAGCCAGGTCTTTGGTAAGGGCACTTCCTCCCGATACAGCGCATCGTAGTTGCTCTACTCCCATCCGTTTCCTCAATTTGCTAAAAACAAGACGATCCGCTAATTTGTGTTTCCGGCGTAAACCGGCAGGTACAGGTTCCGCCTTTCCCTGTAATTTTCCTATCTCCCTGGCAATGGAAGCAGCCCAGAAAAAAATACGACGGCGGAGAGCAGAAGCATCTTCCATTT
>PUKQ01000148.1 GCA_003550565.1 Syntrophomonadaceae bacterium | reverse complement strand
TTCCCCAAAAACGACAGCGAGACGTATAGAGTGTTTTTGATTAATGAAGAGGCTAGTGTGTATTTGCGATTAATAAAGAGGGAGAAAGCATGATAACTTTCTCCCTCTTTTCGATTTTACTCTAAGTCTTTGTTTAAGCTAAGTCTTAAGCGGCGCTCGCATGGAGCTGTAAGCTATGGCCTTTCAAAAAGCCCCGCTGCGCCCATACCGCCGCCTATGCACATGGAAACAACGCCGTATTTGGCATTGCGCCTTTTCATTTCGTGCAGTATTGTGGCAGTTAACTTGGCTCCGGTGCAGCCCAGTGGGTGGCCCAGGGCAATGGCTCCTCCATTGACGTTTACCCTTTCGTCATTTTCGATGCCCAGTTCCCGCATGCAGTAGATGGCCTGAGAGGCAAACGCTTCGTTGAGTTCAAACAGATCTACATCATCTATAGAAATTCCCGTTAACTTCATAAGCTTGGGTATAGCGTATGCCGGGCCAACGCCCATGATGTCGGGGGGACAGCCTGCCGCGGTGAAGCCGCGGAAGTAAGCCAGAGGTTCCAGGCCTAATGATTCGGCTTTTTCCCGGGACATAATTACCGCTGCTGCGGCTCCGTCGTTAGTTTGGGAAGAGTTTCCCGCGGTAACCGAGCCGTTATGGGCAAAGACGGGACGCAGATTAGCCAGGGCTTCTTCGGTAGTGCCCGGGCGGACCCCTTCATCGGTATCAAAGGTAACTACTTTTTCTTGCACCTGGTTGTTTTCATCCACATAACGGTCGATTACATCTATGGGATGGATTTCTTCCTTAAACCGCCCTTCTTTGATGGCACTCGTAGCTTTTGCGTGACTGCTCACTGCAAATTTGTCCTGGTCTTCCCGGCTAATATTGAAGCGCTGGGCTACATTTTCTGCCGTGATGCCCATAGGGGTATATGCTTCTACTTTGCTTTCCACCAGGTTGGGACTGGGTTTTTGGATGTTTCCTCCCATGGGAACTATGCTCATGCTTTCTGCGCCGCCTCCCAGCATGACATCGGCATAGCCAAGCATGACGCGTTCGGCAGCGGTGGCAATTGCTTGCAACCCGGAGGCGCAAAAGCGGTTAACAGTTTGCCCGGATACTTCTTCCGGTAAACCAGCCTGCAGGGCAACCAGGCGGCCCATATTCATACCTTGTTCCGCTTCCGGAAAGGCACACCCCAATACAAAATCATCTATCTCGGCAGGGTCAAGCCCTTTGGCACGGGAGATTGCTTCGTTAACTACTGCCGTAGCCATATCTTCGGGGCGGGTATAGCGTAACGTTCCGCGGGGAGCCCTGCCAATTGCGGTCCGCACACAAGAAACAATGACAGCTTCTTTCATTTATAATACCTCCTTAATTCCTTAATGGCTTGCCTGTGCTCAGGATAGCGCTAATTCGATCATGAGTTTTCTCTTCCGCGCAGAGGCGCAGGAAGGCTTCTCTTTCAATGTCTAACAGGTACTGCTCGCTGACTTCGCTTCCGGGCCTGATGTTACCACCGCAGAGCACAAAAGCTATCTCGGTGGCAACCTTTACGTCGTGGTCGGTAACATAATCGCCCGAGCGCATATTATGCAGGCCGGTCTTAAAGGCGGCCATCCCGTCCCAACCGAGAACTTTGATCGGCTTCGGTCTGGGCGGATTGTAACCTTCAATGGCCATACCCAATGCCGTTTGCTTGGCGTCATAAATGAGCAGATCCTTGTTAAATGTTATTTTATCGCTGGGGCGGAAGAACCTGAGTTCTTTGGCTTCCACGGCATTGTAAGCCACCCTGGCCATGGCGATGTGCCTGAAAACTTGCTCCACGATAGGCACCAGGTTAATGTTTACTCCTTCCGGCAGGCCTTCCATGTAGCGGATAAGCAGTTCTTTGTTGCCTCCCCCGCCGGGTATGAGGCCCACACCCATTTCTACCTGTCCTATGTAGGTTTCTGCCAGGGCTACAACGCGGTCACAGTGGACGCAAATTTCCATGCCCCCCCCGAGGGTTTGCCCGTGGGGAGCAGCCACAACGGGAACTTTGGCATACTTCATAGCCATGCATCCATCCTGGAAGTTTTTGACTGAATTCTCAACCATATCCCATTCGCCGCCCTGGGCGCCCATCATTATGAGGGCTACGTTAGCTCCCACGCAGTAGTTATTGGCTTCATTTCCAACTACCATGCCCAGGTAATTTTTTTCTGCCTCTTCTACCGCTTCAAAAATAAACTCTGTGAAAGCAGGGCTGATGGCTTGCTGGGGAGCATGCATTTCCAGGCAAACAATGCCGTCGCCCAGGTCTATAAGACTGGCGTCATCATTTCCTTTTACTACCCGGTTTTGGGCCCGCAGGATATCCAGTTTGACGGGATCGGGGTTGGCCGGGATGACCTTGTTGCCGTTGCGGAGGAATGTTATGGGTTCTACCGGCATATCTATTTGTTCTGTCCCCAGTCGCATGGGCAAGTAGTCTTTAGCAAATACGTCGTAGTAGTAATAGTTTCCAAAGTTGTCTTGCTTATAGAAGGAATCGCAACCTTTTTCCAGCATTTCTTCTACCATTGCCGGAATGGTTTCCCCTTCTTCTTTCATCCTTTTGACGGAAGATTTCAAGCCAATGGCATCCCAGCTTTCAAAGGGGCCTACTTCCCAGTTGAAGCCCCAGCGCATAGCCCGGTCTACGTTCACAATGTCGTCGGCTATTTCGGGTATGAGTTTGGCTGTGTATGTGAGCATTTTCTTGGTGAGCATCCAGGCAAATTCGCCGGCGGGATCATCAGATTCTATCAAGGTCTTAAAGCCGGTGGCCAAATCTTCGCCTTTAATTTCTTTGAGAATATCAAAGCGGGCTTTTTCCCGGGGGCGATATTCCAGTTTTTCGTAATCCATAGCCATTAGCTGGCTGCTGCCATCTTCTCCCTTTGTCTTTTTGAAAAAGCCCTGCTTGGTTTTATTCCCCAGCAGGTTATTTTCGATCATCTTGTCCATGAATTCCGGCGGTTGCATAATCTCAATTTCTTCCGGATCGTTGGACTTATCCACGCAGGTTTGGGCTACATGGCGGAAAGTATCCAGACCGACAAAGTCCAGGGTGCGGAAAGATGCGGTTTTGGGATGCCCCATGGGTGGGCCGGTGATGGCATCAACTTCCTCTACTGTCAATCCCTTTTCTTGCATCAGCTTAATGGTGTACATCATGGCATAAGTGCCGATACGGTTGGCAATAAAGTTGGGAGTATCTTTGGCAAAAACCACTCCTTTGCCCAGCACCCGGCTGCAGAAGTTATTCATAAAATTCAATATTTCCTGAGAAGTGTCGTTACAGGGGATAACTTCCAACAACTTCATATGGCGGGGCGGGTTAAAAAAGTGGGTGCCGAGGAAATGCTTGCGGAAATCCTCGGAATTATCGGAAACCATTTCGTTAATGGAAAGGCCGGAAGTGTTTGAGGTTATCACTGTTCCGGGAGTCCAGTTGGCTTCCACGTTTTGGAAAACTTTCTTTTTAATATCCATTCTTTCCACGACAACTTCGATAATCCAGTCCACTTCTTGTAATTTCTCCATGTCATCTTCGAAGTTTCCGGTGGTGATTAGATCAGCGAAGCTGTTGCTGTAAAGGGGATTCATGGGTCCGGGCTTTTTCTTTATTAAATCTTGCTTTCCCTGCTCTGCCAGGCGGTTACGTACCTGTGGCGAGTCCAGGGTAAGCCCCTTTTTCTCCTCTTCGTCAGTTAGTTCTCGGGGAACTATGTCTAAAAGAACTACGGGAATACCCACATTGGCCAAATAAGCGGCAATGGTGGCTCCCATTACCCCAGCCCCCAGAACAGCAGCTTTTTTGATTTCTTTCAGGGCCATTAAAATACCTCCTTGTTACATTATTCATACTTGTTACCATCTCACTTTAACTTGTGTTAACTCAACTCCAATTGCTCCGACTCATTTGATTCGATTAATCTAATTTTACTTCAAGTTTGTGTAAATTCACCTCCTTGAAAATACTGAAAGCCTTTAAACCATCCGGTTAATGACATATAAAAACCAGAATGCTTTAGGTAGAATATTAATGACTCGCATTGTATTCTATTCGTGAAAAGATGTTTTTTTCCTTCATTATTTCACCCTGAACAAAATTAATTAAATTATTTAAGTATTTTTACATCGGGGGATAAATTAAAATCAATCTTCATTCAAAGCCTCCAACACAGCTTCTGCCATGCTGTCCTTGTTTACTGTTGAATGGTGTAAGATGGGTTTTGTTTCCAAATTTTTCAATCCCGGGGGGACCGGCAGGCCGGTTTTTTCTTCCAGGGTCTGCAAAAGTTCAAAGTCGGATTTTCCTTCCACCTGTTGGCGCTCCAGCAATGATTGGGCCACACTCCGGTTAAATTTGAAAGGGCTGGCAGTTGAGATGATAACGGTGTGGGTATCGTCGCCGGTGGCAGATAAGTATTTCTTAAAAACGGCTGTAGCCACGGCGGTGTGAGTATCAATGAGGTAGTTGTGCTTATCAAAGATGCTGCGAATGGTCGCCATGGTTTCCGCATCGTCTGCATAATCCGACCAGAAAATTTCCTGCAGAGCGTGCGCTGTTTTTGAATCTATGGTGTAATTTCCCGTTTCTTTTAGATCTTCCATCCAGCGGGAGGTTTTGGCGGCGTCTTGTTCTGTGAGTTCGAAAAGTAATCTTTCCAGGTTACTGGAAATTAAAATATCCATGGAAGGGGAGATAGTGCGCACAAAATTTTTCCGGCGGTCATACGAACCGGTATTGATGAATTCTGTAAGGACGTTATTGCTATTGGCGGCGCAGATAAGGCGATTTACAGGAAGCCCCATTTGCATGGCGTAATATGCGGCCAGGATGTTCCCGAAATTGCCGGTGGGAACCACAAAATTTATGGGGGTGGGGGCATTTATTAAGCCGCGGCGGCAAATATCCAGGTAGGCCCGGAAATAATAAACTATCTGCGGTACCAGCCTACCCCAGTTAATGGAGTTTGCCGAGGAAAAATTGTACCCCCTGGCATTAACTTTTTCTCTCACGCCCTGGTGGGAAAAGATAGCTTTAACCCCGTTTTGCGCATCGTCGAAATTTCCCTTTACGGCTATTACATGCACATTTTTGCCTTCCTGGGTGATCATTTGCCTTTTCTGCGTTTCACTGACTCCTTCTTCCGGGTAAAAAACTATTATGCGTGTGCCGGGAACATCTCTAAAGCCTTCCAGGGCGGCTGTGCCGGTGTCTCCGGAAGTGGCTGTAAGCACCAATGCGTCAGCTGTTTCGTTCGTGTTCATCATGGCGGCCCTTAGAAGGTGGGGCAAAACCTGCAGGGCCATATCCTTAAACGCGCAGGTAGGCCCGTGCCAGAGTTCCAGAAAATGCCTTTTCTCGTCTGCTTGGTGCAGGGGGGCAATATCCGGGGCGGCAAATTTTTGAGGGTTGTAAGCTTTTTGCGCGCTTTCTGCTATCTGGGCTTCGGAAAAACTCTCCAGGTAAGGCGCCATTATGGTGCGGGCCAGTTCCGGGTAACTCAAATTAATCAACGCCTCCAGGCTGCCTGCTTTGGGTTGTTTGTGGGGAACGAAAAGCCCTCCATCGGGCGCGATGCCCATTTTTATAGCCTCTGCGGATGAAACCGGGGAAGACTCCCCTCTGGTGCTGATGTACTTCAAGATTATTCGTGCTCCTCCCTGTAAATTTTGTTTGGCGCCTGCTTGTTTAAGGATTTTATGCCTGCGAATGTTATCATGCCTACTGGTGTTATTATGATTGCTAATATACAGATTTTTATCGGAAATCTAATGGGAAATCGGATATTAGCATTTAATAATATACTTGAACCTTTCCAAAATCTATGATCTTAAATTGTATTAAATTCTTCTCGTTTGCCTCTTATGACTCCTTCAAAATTTTTAATCCCTTATATATTTTGGTACAGTTTATTTCTTTTTTAGAAAACAATGTGGTAATATTTAAGTAGAATGAGTAGACTGCATTATTATTAAAGAACACTGTGTGTTAACTTGTTAACTTATTCTAATATTAAAGAACACTGTGTGTTAACTTGTTAACTTAACTTGAGAACACTGTGTGTTAACTTGTTAACTTATTCATAATTTCGAGGGTCTGGGTGACCGGCGTGTATTTAATTACACTGCGTGTTAACTTGTTAACTTATTCATGAACTTAGTACACTGCGTGTTAACTTGTTAACTTATTCATAATTTCGAGGGTTTGGGTGACCGGCGTGAGCCTTAACCGGC
>PUKQ01000273.1 GCA_003550565.1 Syntrophomonadaceae bacterium | reverse complement strand
GGAGAAGCTTGAGGAAGTAAAAAACAGATATCACGATTTATTGGGGACAGGTAAGGCTTCAAATAACCTGCGGGAAATAGTGCCGGCTTCTTTCCATGGGAGGGTGAGTGAACTTTTAGTGGACACTTCTCGACAGGAATGGGGATGGTACAATCAGGAAACCGGACAACTGGAGTGGCAACAGGAGTCTCTGGCAGAGAATGAAGAGCTTCTCGATTTAGCCTCTACGGAAACTTATATCAATAGAGGAGAGGTTTTTGCATTGAAGCCGGAGGAGATGCCTGATGCGGAACCTCTTGTGGCAATATTCCGCTGGTAAGGCCCTTGTTTTTGCGGGAAAAGAGCGGAGGAACGCCAGGGGTCTGCATTGGGTTTGCTTTGGGGCTGCATTGGGCCTGCATTAAAGTAAAGGAGCGCGGGATTTTCCCTGACGCACTATTTGGTGAGGTCGATGACAAGCCGATAAGAGCTCCCCGGGGAGGGGGCTTCTTCTATTGAGGTTAGGCGGCCGGACATAACTTCTGAGCCGACTTCATATTTATTTGCAGCTTTTTCTACCCATTCATGGATGCGATCCGGGCAGTAATATAATATGTCTTGCCCCGGCTCCGATTCGTCGGCCCAGCTGTGGGCGTTAAATATTATATTCCAAATAGATACTTCTTTGCCCTCGAAATTATTCATGGGATGCAGTTCTTCCAGCTCTTCCCCGGAGGAATAAGTTTGGTCTGAATACTGGCCGATAAATTCTTCCGGAGCCCTGGCTTCTGCATACCACTGGTTATAAACTTCCAGATCAAATATTTCAAGTTCTTGCAGTGAACTCACGGCAAAAGCTGTGCAGCCTGCTCCCAGCGGGATTCCATCCTCATTTTGCGGGAACTTGTCTATTTTTTCCCGGCTAATTCCTTTTGATGCGGAGAGGAAAGGGTTGTTATGCAGGCCGTAGTTTAAGTGCTCGCCCTTATCCAGGTATGCTTCCACATAATTATTTATTTGCCGGTAAGTTTCTTCATCAATAATAAAGGTGATTATGGAGGTGACCCCCTCTAAAAAGCCGTTTCTGGCATCATTGATGTTTTCGAAGTCATCGAATCTTCCGCCCATGTTGTGAAACAGAAGGCCCAACCCCGTTTTGTCCGAGAAAATTAGCTTGATGGCTTCACTTTGGTCATGATAGCTCATGCCTGCATATATGGGGTCTTCGCCGGCGCCTTTTAGTTCATAATTTGTATGGCCCAACATGGTGCTGCTGGTGCCCAAAAATGAAGGCACGGCGTTTTTTAAAAGGGATCGCGCCAGCGTGGAAGGAGATTCCCAGTTTAAACCATACGGAGACCTCGTGATATAAAGGTTTAAATAATAATCGGCAGGTTCTTCGCCCATTATTTGGTCTGCGTCAATTTCTTTTTCCTGGGAGCATCCCGCCGCAAATGAGGAAGCGAGTATAATTATTAATACCCAAACAAGCAATATTTTTATATTTTTTTTATTTTTCATGTTCATAAATTCACAATCTCCGTTTATAATATAATAAGAAACAGAAAATGATGCTGCAAAAAATTAAATTCACAATGTAGATTTTACCACATTTACTCCAAAATATTAAATCAATTTTTAAATTAATTGTGTTTATGTGACACAGGCAGAAGACGGTTGCCTGAAATTTATTGACAATTTTAATGTTATTGCAGGATGTATATAAAAATGGTAAAATATTTAAAAGAATAAAAAATTAATTATTTAATATATATTATTAAATATGTTTATTTTTAAAGGATGGCAGAAACGAAGAAGGAAATCTTCTAAAAAGGCTGTTTATGTAATATTTGGCCTTCTACAGAAGGGATGTAGGGTATGGAGTTATTAGAGTTAGAAGTGCTATCTTGGTTTTCAGTATTGGTTTCAGCGGGGAGTCTTATATTATGTTTGACTTTTGCCTTTCTATATAGACGTGATGGGAATAGGTATTTGATTTTTTGGTCCCTTGCCTGGGGTGTGCTGTTTGCCGCTTATATTGTGTTCAATTTGTCTTTTCAATATAAAATGGATCCCTTAATCTTGCTATTTTATGCAGCAATTATTGCCGGGGCGTATCTCTTCTACCACGCATCAACAATCTTCCTCGCATCGCCCGCTATAGCGGCCTGGAAATATGCAACCGGTTTGGTAGTTATATCCGTAATTATTCTTATTTTTTTTGATAATTTATTCTTCCTTAGCCCTTATATTGTTTTCACCTTCACGGGGTTATTATATTTTGCTTCCGCATTTCTTTTCCTTAAGATTAAAGAAGTTAACCATTTATGGGCGGGAAGGGCGATCTTCTTATTTGGGATAGTCAACTTGACCTATCCATTGGGGCTCATCGTAGAGTGGTATGCTCCCAGCGGCTACCTGGTTACCGCAATATTTGGCCTGGCTGTGGGCCTGGCTACTGCCGGATTGCACCTGCAGAGTATCTACAAGCTTCTGAACCAGGATAATATTCAAATTCAACAAAAGCATGATTACATGAGCCGTATTTTTGATACCATGAATCAGTATATTATTATCTGTAATCCTCATGATTACCGCATTGAATTTATTAATCGCGCAGCGCGGGAGGAGTTTGGCAATCAAGTGGGGGAATGCTGTTATACGCAGGCAGGCAAAGATGAGCCCTGTGACAATTGCCCCATACCGTTTCTAATGAGCAATGATGCCCCCGAACAGGTTAAATATAGTTATGAAGCTTATAACCGGATTTTTGAAGGAAAAGCCAGCAAACTGGTAAATCCGGATGGAAGCGTTTCGGTGCTTGAGGTATTGGATGATGTTACCGAGCAAAAACAGATGGAAGAAATGATTGAATTCGAGAGATCCCGCTTGTTTTCCATTTTTGACAGTATAAATGAAATTATTTACATTTCTGATCCGCATACTTATGAAATTTTATACACCAATAAATATACGGATAAATTATTTGGGAGACCGATGGAAGGGAAAATCTGTTATGAAGAATTACAACACAAAGATGCGCCCTGTGATTTTTGCACCAATGAGAATATTTTACAAAACAAAGGCGTGCCTTATCAGTGGGAATTTTTTAATCCGGTGGTGCAAAAGCATTATTTGATAACCGATAGAATAATCAAATGGCCGGATGGCCGAGATGTAAGGTTTGAGCTGGCAATTGATATTACCAGGCACAAAGAATCTGAAGAAGCTTTTAAAGAATCGGAGCGGAAGTATCGGGAAATACTGGAGACCATGGAGGAAGGCTACTACGAGGTGGACCTGGCCGGTAATTTTGTTTTCTTTAACGAGTCCCTCTGTAAAATAGCCGGTTATGACCGCGAAGAATTTTTGCGGTTAAATTACAGGGAGATATATAAAGATCCGGAAGAAGTATTCAACGTTTATACCAGGGTTTATAACACCGGGGAAGCGGAAAAAGCTGTGGGTTGGACCATTCTTACCAAGGATGGGGATGAAGCATATGTTGAGGTTTCTATTACTCTGCGACGCGATAGTGATGGCGAGCCCATTGGTTTTCGGGGAATAGCCCGCGATATTACCGAACGTAAGGAAGCGGCGGAAGCTCTTCAGGAAAGTGAAGGAAAGTTTAGGGCGTTAGCGGAAAGTTCGCCGACGGCTATTATGATGTACCAAGATGATTATTGGGTTTACGCCAATCGGGCGGCGGAAGAGATAAGCGGTTATGCTAAGGAAGAGCTTTATGAAATGCGCTTCTGGGAAATTGTGCATCCCGACTTTCAGTCCATTGTGAAGGAAAGAGGCCAGAAAAGGCAGCGGGGCGAGGAGGTTACACCTTCTTATGAATTTAAAATTATTACCAAGCAGGGAGAAGAGAGGTGGGTTTCGTTAACGGGAGCGACTTCCTATTATCAGGGAGTTGAAGCGGGATTTGTTAATATCATGGACATTACCGAGCGTAAAGAAGCGGAAGAGGCTTTAAGAAAGTCGGAAGAAAAGTATCGCACCATATTATACACCATGGAAGAAGGTTATTACGAGGTGGACCTGGCCGGCAATTTTACTTTCTTTAATGAGTCTCTCTGTAAGTTAACTGACTATTCCAGTGAAGAATTAATGGGATTAACTTACAAAGATGTGTACAAAAATCCCGAAGAAGTGTTTGAAGTTTACAATAGAGTTTATCGCACCGGAGAATCGGAAAAGGCGGTGGGTTGGCCTGTAATAGCCAAGGATGGAAGTGAATTGTTCCTGGAGGTTTCCATTACCCTTATGCGTGACAGCGAAGGCAACCCCACGGGATTTCGGGGTATAGTCCGCGATATTACCGAACGCAAGAAGGCGGAGGAAGCTCTTCAAGAAAGTGAAAGCAAGTTTAAGACCTTAGCGGAAAACTCCCCTACGGCAATTATGATGTACCAGAACGATTATTGGGTTTATGCGAATGCAGCCGCGGAAACAATTACCGGTTATACGAGGGAAGAACTTTATAATATGCGTTTCTGGGAAGTTAATCATCCGGATTACCACGAGGTGACGAAAGAAAGGGGCAGAAAACGGCAAAAAGGCGAACATGTAGCTCCTAATTATGAGCTAAAAATTGTTACCAAGCAGGGGGAGGAAAGGTGGGTTTCGCTAACAGGGGCCACCTCTTCCTTCAAGGGCGTGCCGGCTGGTTTTGTCACGCTTATGGATATAACCGCCCGCAAAGAGGCCGAAGAAGCCCTGAGAAAATCAGAGGAAAAATACCGCGATATTTTGACTACTATGGAGGAAGGTTATTATGAAGTAGACCTGGCGGGCACTATTATTAATCTTAACCAATCGGCGGCGCATATGATGGGGTACGAATTGGACGAGCTTATGGAGACAAACTTTAAGGAGATCAGTAAAGACCCCATGACTGTGTATAGTCAATTTAATCAGGTGTTTAAAACCGGAAAGCCCGCATATGCAATGACTTTGGAAATGCTGCGTAAGGATGGTTCTGTAGGGTACGGGGAGTTTTCGGTGACGCCGGTCAGGGATAAAGAGGGTAATATTTCCGGTTTTCGGGGAATAGTTCGCGATATTACTGAGCGCATGCAGTATGAGGAGCAATTGAGGTATTTGAGTTTCCACGATCAGCTTACCGGGCTTTATAACCGTGCTTATTTTGAAAACGAGATAGAACGCCTGAGCAAAAGCAGGGAATATCCCATTACTATAGTTTCCGTCGATTTGGACGGCTTAAAGTTGGCGAATGATACTTTGGGGCATACTCAGGGAGATGAATTATTGAAGGGATGTGCAGATGTTTTGAAGGAGATATTCCGCAGCTCCGATATCATTTCCCGCGTTGGTGGCGACGAATTTGCGATTATTCTTCCCCGGACGGACAGGGACACAGGGCAGAAGATAGTTAACCGCATATATAAAACTTTGGATGATTTTAACCGGCAGCAACAGCATAAACTGCCTCTTCATGTTTCTTTGGGCCTGGCTACGACGCATGGCCGTGGCAAGTCACTGGAAGAGACTTTCAAGGAAGCGGATGATTTAATGTACCAGGATAAATCGCAAAAAGGTGTTACTGCCAGGCCGCAGATGATTAAGGCGCTTGTGTCTTTGGTGGGGGAAAAGGATTTTCTTTCTACAGGGCATATTCAGCGGTTAGAGGAGATTTGTTCAAAATTAGGCAAGGAGTTGGGTTTATCGGAACAGCAAATTGCCAACCTGAAACTCCTTGCCCAAATGCATGACATAGGGAAAATTAGCATTGAGGACTCGATATTGCTTAAAGAAGAGCCACTCACAAACGATGAGTGGGAAACCATTAAACAGCATGCGGAAAAAGGTTATCGCATCGCCCTTTCTTCCCTGGATCTGGCAGAAATAGCGGAATTAATTTTAAAGCACCATGAGAGGTGGGACGGGAAAGGTTATCCCCTGGGTGTAAAAGAAGAAGAAATTCCTCTGGAAGCACGTATCTTTGCTGTGGTTGAGGCTTATGAAGCCATGACCAATGACCGGCCTTATCGCAAGGCCATGAGCAAAAATGAGGCTGTTGAGGAATTGCAGCGGTATGTGGGAACCCAGTTTGATCCTTATGTGGTGGATGTTTTTCTCGCCCTGCTAAAGAAGGGCATTGACGTAGGTAAACATTCCTAGGTGTGTGTCAGTGGGGACGGTGTCAGTGGGGACGGGGCAATTTTGTCACACGGTGGCTCTCGTGTCAGTGGGGACGGGGCAATTTTGTCACACGGTGGCTCTCAAAATTTTCCGATAGGTGCAATAGGGGACGGTTCCTTTTGGCACCTTTTTTTGTCTTTTT
>PUKQ01000032.1 GCA_003550565.1 Syntrophomonadaceae bacterium | reverse complement strand
ATATTTCCCCTACCAGCGGAAACTTCCGGCCCGTGACGGTTGGCAATTACCCTGGAACGACAGCCCATGTAAGAAACTTCATCTCCATATGGCCGATTGAAAGAAGCATCCATGAAGCTAAAAGTTGGATTCAGGCGGCGGGAAGCCACTTCGAGGGCAAGCTTAAATAAATCATAGTTGGGATCACCGGGATTAAGGTTAACTCCCTTTTGGAGACGAAAAACCAGATTCGGGAATATGGGGCTTTCCCCCTGCCCCATTCCCCGCTTAAAAGACTCCAAAATCGCCCGTGTAACCATTCTCCCTTCTTCCGTTGTGTCCGAGCCCAGGTTTACCGAAGAAAATGGCACCTGAGCACCTGCCCGGGAATGCATGGTATTCAAATTATAGACAAGCCCTTCCATGGCCTGGTATATTCCTCCATAATCGGGCTTATCTTTTAAACCCCTGATTACTTCTCCCATGCTGCCATCGAAGCTGGGGAAACTCTGACCTCCGAACATATCGTTCTGGTTGCTTTGTAAAATAATCGCTGCTTGAGCGGCGGCGGAAGAAATCCTTTTCGGCGGACGAATATAACCATACCCCGTATTAAAGCCTTCCTTTAATAAACGGGATAAATCTATTTGCAAGCAGTTAGGGGTCTTACTATAATAGTCCAGATCATGTATATGTAAATCACAATCAATATGCGCGCGGGCAAATTCTTCCGGGACAAGATTTGTCAAATAATACTGTTTGCTGGCAGCCATAGCAATTTGCAGCATTTTTGCAGATGGTGAATTGCTGATATTGGCATTCTCACGGTTCGTCTCCACCAAAATTTCCTTCACCGCATCCATAAGCTCGGTTTTGGCTTCGCGGATACGCGTCCTTTTATCCCGGTATAAGATATATGCTTTAGCTGTGCGGGCATGGCCATTTTCGATAAGCACTTTTTCCACTGCATCTTGAACATCTTCTACCGCCGGCGTTACCCCATTAAAACCTTCATCTTTTAAAAATTTAATTACCTGGAGAGTAAGTTTTTTAGCAATGTTGCGATCCCTTCCTCCCACCGACTGGGCAGCTTTAAAAATCGCATCTGTTATTTTTTCCGGGTTAAAAACGACTACTCGACCGTCTCTTTTACGAATTTCCCGGAATGCCGTTTCTTCATTCTCCTCAATTAAGCCCCTGTAATTAGATGTTTCTGTAGAAAAAGACTTGACCATAAAATAAAACCCCCCGTTATCATTAATATATTTCCATAATTCCTCCGCCAAACATAATTATTCCTCCGGTTCCGCCTCCCTGGTTCTGATCATTTTTTCCAATTCTTCTTTAAAAGTTTCTATATCCTGGAACTGATGAAATACCGAAGCAAATCGGACATAAGCAACTTCGTCTAATCTACGCAGTTTATTAAGCAAAATATCACCGATCTGGTCAGCCACTACCTCTTGAGTAGATTGAGCTCTGAGCTCCTGTTCCAATTCACTAACTAAATTTTCTAAATCGGGCAGCGCTATATTCCTTTTTTCCGTTGCCCTTAAAAGCCCGGTAAGGATTTTATTTCCGTCAAACACTTCTCGCCTGCCATCCCTTTTTACTACTATAATAGGTACTTCCTCTACTTTTTCCATGGTGGTAAACCTTCTTTGGCAGGAACCGCATTCACGCCGGCGTTTAATAAGTTTCCCTTCTTCTGTCATTCGAGAATCGGCAACCCGGCTTTCCAAGCTTCCGCAAAAAGGACATTTCATCTTGCGCCCTCCCAATATATTGTCGTTTTTAAGATTGTATTACACAATATATTGATTGTAAAGACATATTATAAAAAAAATAAAAGGCCCCTTTCAAAGCCTTTTATGCAAAGCCAAATAATTTTATTAAAATATTTTAATTATTTGCGGCGCCAAAATTATTCCTCTTCATTTTTCCGCCGCATAAAAGCGGGAGTGTCTATGTCAGCACTTTCATCAAAGTTAGTTTTCTGAAAATCAGCTTCTACCACGTTTTCACGTCCGCCGGTTTTCTGATCAAATCCCGTGGCTATCACTGTTACCCTGATATCCTCGTTCATAGACTCATCAATTACGGCTCCGAATATTATATTCGCATTAGAGTCTGCATGAGAGGAAATAATATCTGCCGCTTCGTGAACTTCAAAAAGCCCCAGGTTTTCCCCGCCGGTAATATTGATTAAAATACCCTGAGCCCCGGAAATAGTAGTTTCAAGTAGCGGACTGGTTATAGCCTTATTAGCCGCGTCTTCAGCCCGGTTATCCTCACTGGAGACACCCACTCCCATTAAAGCCGTTCCGGTTCCTGCCATTATAGTTTTAACATCCGCAAAATCAAGGTTAATAATACCGGGAACAGTAATTAAATCGGAAATACCTTGTACCCCTTGATGAAGCACATCATCAACCATGCGGAAAGCATCCAGTATGGAGGTTTTCTTATCGGCAAGCTGTAGCAAGCGTTCATTGGGAATAACTATCAGCGTATCTACTTTTTCTTTTAAACTTTTAATACCTTCCTCTGCCTGTACTTTCCGTTTATGAAGCTCAAAGGGAAAAGGTTTGGTTACCACTCCCACGGTGAGGGCACCCAGATCGCGGGCTATTTCCGAAATAATGGGGGTGGCACCGGTACCCGTTCCTCCTCCCATACCTGCAGTAATAAAAACCATGTCAGCTCCTTTGATAGCTTCCCGCAATTGATCCTGGCTTTCTTCGGCAGCCATTTTGCCAATTTCCGGGTCTGCCCCTGCGCCTAACCCTTTAGTAAGATCCTGGCCTATCTGTATTTTGGTACCGGAGTTGGTTAAATGTAATGCCTGGGAATCTGTGTTAACAGAAATAAAATCAACGCCCTTGAGGCCGGCACCGATCATCCGATTAACAGCATTGCTGCCGCCACCTCCCACACCTATCACCTTAATGGATGCAAATTGTTCCATGTCAATATCAAACTCTATCATTTAACATTCCCCCTTATGTTATTTTATTCAAAAATCACGGCCAACCATTCCTGTATTTTATTCCAAAGCCTGGTAAAAATATTATTGGGGTTACTTGCCTTTTTTTTAGGACTCATACTTACTGTCCCTCCAAGATTATGGCGCAGTACATAAGTTACAATCCCAACCACCGTGGTATAAATTGGGCTTTGTACACCTACCAGATTTGGCTCACCTATTCTTACCGATGCTCCAATAATATTTTCAGCAATTTTGCTAAATCCCTCCATGAGGGAAACGCCACCGGTAATAACGACTCCGGCAGATAATCGACCGCTACCCTCCATTCTTAACATTTCATCCCTGGCAAACTGCAGGATCTCCTGGACCCTGGGCCCTATAAAATTGGCCAGATCCTTCTCCGAAACTTTCTTGGTATCTTTACCCCCTACAGTAATAATCTCAATTTTTTCTTCCGCATCGGCCATTTCCTGGAGAGCGCATCCATATTCTACCTTTAAATTTTCTGCAGCATAATAACTTGTATGCAGCCCTACTGCCAGATCATTAGTTATATGATCACCGCCAATGGGAAGAACTGATATATCCTGTAAGTTTCCGTTCTTAAAATAAGAAATTTCCGTGGTCCCCCCGCCTATATCCATAATAAAAGCCCCCAGCTGTTTTTCATCACTGGTAAGGGTAACTTCACCATTAGCCATAGACTGTAATACTATACCTTCTACTTCCAATCCCGCCCTGGTCACACAGCGTAATAAGTTCTGCAGGTAAGTAGAAGAAACGGTAACAACCGTACCATCCACTTCAAGCCTAACCCCGACCATTCCTACCGGGTCTTTAATACCATCATACCCATCTACAATGTACTCCTGAGGTATTACTTCTACAATTTCCTTATCGGCAGGTACAGATAAAACCTTTGCTAATTCCAGAGCCCTTTCCAGATCATGTATTTTAATTTCCCTGTCGTCAGAGTTAACCGCCACTACTCCCCGATTTTTAATAAGCTTAACATTTAATCCTACCAGTCCCACAAAAGCGGAAGAAATGTTAACATCAGCCATACGCTCCGCTTCTTCAATTGCTCTATTTATTGATGCCACAGTCTGCTCAATATCTACTACATATCCTTTTTTCATGCCCTCGGAAGGGCTTAAACCAACTCCAAATATATTTATCGTACCATCAGCACGATGCTTGCCTACAATAACTCTTATATGTGAAGTTCCGATATCGAGCCCTGCTACTAACTCTTTTTGTTTCACCCCTGCACCTCCTTGAACTATGCTCTGAATTTTTGAGAATTTTATGCATATCTATAAAAACAATTCAACAATGAATTTTATTATCCTTTTTAAAAAAAATTATTTTTTATTCTATTTTCCAATTTCGCAAAAATACTGAATATACGCTACTCCTCGCCTACTATCTGCAATTCCAATTTAAGCTTGACGCCGTGCTTTTGAAAAACTTTTTCCCGCACAAGATCAATCAAAGAAGTGATATCACTTGCCGAAGCACCTCCCACATTCACAATAAAATTAGCATGTTTTGAGGAAACCATGGCACCTCCTATCTGCAATCCCTTGGCTCCGGCTTCTTCAATAAGTTGTCCTGCCGAAACATGGGGTTCATTGCGGAAAATACTCCCCGCACTGGGCAAACTGGGCTGTTTTTCCCGGCGCTTCTTTAATATCTCCCCCATTCTTTCTTTAATTTGGGTTGGATGACTCTCATTTAAGGCAAGGCGTGCCCCTATTACTATACCTTCTTTATTTAAGCTACTCCACCGGTATTCAAAAGAAATCTGGCTTCTGCCCATAACTTTAGTAGTTCCCCTATAATCAATTAAGGTTACATCTTCCACTAAGTCTCCCAGGTATAATCCGAAAGCTCCCGCATTCATTATCAGTCCTCCACCCAAAGAACCCGGAATTCCCACAGCAAACTCCAAGCCGGAAAGCCCATTTTCGGCAGCCTTCCAGGACAACAAAGGCAAAAGGGCGCCTGCGCCCGCCCGTATAACGTTGTCCTTCCTTTCCATATAGTTGAATCCATCACCCATCATAATAACTGCTCCCCGAATGCCCTTATCTCTGATTAAAAGGTTGGTCCCTTTGCCCATAGTCAAAAAAGGCATTTTTGCTGCTGTAATTATTTTTAAGATCAATTGTAGTTCGTCAAGATCAAGCGGTTTAAACAGGTAATCAGCCTTGCCCCCTACCTGGAATGAAGTATAGGGAAACATGGGAACATCTATTTCAGGCTTATTCTTTAGTATATTTGTTAATTCCTCAAGGTTCATTTTACTTCTGATACTCCTTCGCTAAATATCGCTATTGACTACCTTCCCAAAATTAAATAATAACTATATTGATGAGGTTATATTTCTTCTAAAATACATTGATACATCATTTCTGCTGCTTCCGGCATGCCTATTCTCTTGCTTTTATAAGACATCTCTTGCCACATTTCCTCGTTTTCCCGGAAATCCTTCAATTGCTCACTCAGTTTTTGCGCGGTGAAATCTTTTTCTTCAATTAACACAGCCGCACCTTCCTTTTCCAGTAACAATGCGTTATAATACTGGTGATTATAAGCTACATTGGGTGAAGGCACCAAAATAGCGGGCACACCGCACACAGTTATTTCCGCCAATGCTGTGGCTCCTGCTCGGGAAATTACCAGGTCGGCTGCTGCCAGTGCGGCGGACATATCCGTCAGATATGGCTTTACCACCACCGAAGAGTATTTCCCCTTTAATTTTTTGATAACGTCCTCATAATACAGTTCCCCTGTAATATACAAAAACTGGACGCCTGCCGGGAAATTACCGTGGTTAAATAGCTCCACCATCACATTATTTAATTGCAATGCGCCCCGGCTCCCCCCAAAAACCAAAACAGTTTTTTGGCGGGGATCAAGTTCAGGCAGGCGCCTTAGACCTTCCTCCCGCGATAAATGTCCGATTTCCGAAGCCCGCGGATTGCCGGTAAGTTTAACTTTTGCTTTTTTAAAATAGGCGCGGGTTTCTTCAAATGAAATACATACCCGGTTTACTCGGGCTGCCAGCAAACGATTGGTAACCCCAGGAATAACATTTTGCTCATGAATAAGAACCGGTACACGCAGCAAGGAAGAAGCCAGGGTTACCGGGCCGGCAGCATACCCCCCGGTTCCCACTACCACAGCCGGTTTAAAGCGTTTAATAATTTCCCGTGATTGTTTTAAACTCCTTAACAATTCGAAACTTGCGGCCAAAACTTCTTTCAAGGAACGCTTATTAAACGCCTTCACCGAGACTACCTCCAACGGGAAACCTGCATGGGGGATTAT
>PUKQ01000013.1 GCA_003550565.1 Syntrophomonadaceae bacterium | reverse complement strand
GGCCTTAAAAAGCAGGGCGCCACCGGCGGGAATATTCCTGCCCAGCCAAATGCCGCTCTTACTCAGGCCCAGCAATAAAACACTGCCACCCTTACGCAAACCCAGTAACAAACCACTGCCGCCCTTGCTCAGGGCCAGTAATAAACCACTGCCACCTTTCTGCAAGCATTGCAAAAGCCAGCTCCCACCAATACTAAGGGCTAATAATAGCCAACTGCCACCCCGGGAAATGTTCCTGCCCAGCCAGGCGCCTCCTCTGTATAAATTCCTTCCCAACCAAATGCCACCATCACGGAGATTGCTCCACAGCTTGCTGCTTCCAGTACGGAGGTTATTCGCCAACATGCTGCCACCCCGGGAAATGTTCTTACTCAGCCGGGGAGTTCCTCTCTGAACTAAAACACTGCGCTTGCCCCAGCTGACCAAAAAACTCAAGCTCCAACCTAACAAAATAATTAGCGGTGGTAACAAATATTCATACGTTGGAATATTTGCCAGGGCGTAATTTTTAAAAGACTGCTGCACAACCAACATGTTCGGACAGGTTATGCTGACATCAAATACCTGGTGTCCCAAAGGAGCGCCAAACTGGGCATAACCACCCATCCAAAATGCTCCCAGCCATAATTCATTGACGGGCCCGGTAACTTCCGGCCATTCTCTGGTAATTTGTTTAGTTCCGTTTACATATAAACTAACTTCTTGCGTGCCGCGGTCTAAATATAAAATAATATTGTATTCTCTTGGCATTTCCACATCAACAAATTCCGGTATTTCACGAGCATCAGTAACTAAAGCCATTTGCCCATGAGTATTTACCGCCACTGCCAGGTAATTATCCACCCCTGTTACCACAGTAAGCAAGGTATACGCCCTATCTGTATGGCCACTCAGGTACCCGGAGCTATAAATAAGTATTTCTTTTTGCTGATGTATTAGCGTTTCATCAGTGGTGTCCGTCATCAGGTAAGGAGCATAATAATCTTTTCTGGATATGTAGGCATTATTGGCTTCTATTTCATAATCGATCCCCTCCCATATATTCCAGGAAAGGGGAAGATACAATTCGTAATCCTGGGCGCGGGCTTCGGTGTACTCGTAATAATACCAGCCACCCAACACTCCATATAACAACACCAATAAAAGCAATATTAACAATAAATATGAAAGGACCCGCACAAATTTTCTGTGCCCCCTGGGCTTTCTCTTTCCGCCAGATGCGAAACCTGAAGGTTTTCCTAAGTCAGGGGAGCCTCCGATGTTAGAAGTATTCTCTTCATCTAACGATTCGGGGATATCCTGGGGGCCTCTACTGTTATTATTTTTATTACTCAAAAATGACCCTCTCCTTGTCAGCACTTTACATATGACCTTATTCATTTTCTAATTAGGTTTATTCAAACAAAAAGAGACCATTTCCTGCTAAAAAAATAAGAAAATAAAAATTGAGCCTTATACCTAACTTCTTTATTATCTTTATTCAACTATCAATTAATCAGCATCTAAATTTCTCTATATGAGATGAGAATCTTTAACAGGGAATGTATAATTATAACCAGTAGAAGCTTTGTGGGAAAACAATCAAGGGAAATAAGGAAGAACCTCTACTCTACTCACGGGTTTTTTTATAAGAATAATTTGTTTAGGAAAAGAAAAAGGTCTCCTGCGCAGGAGATCTTTTTTAAAATCTTTGCAGAAAATTTTCTTTTTGTGATAAAATTTAAAATACATGTAAATAGACTTTATGATTTTTAAGCTTTATTATAATGGCTTAAACCCCGAAAAGAAATTTAAGGGATAGAAAGCTTTCTTATAAATATTGCCAAATATGAAAGGAGTTTAATGTTATGGAAAAGCCGGGTTACCTTGGAGATCGGCTGGTCTGCGAAAATATTATTACACAAGAACAATTAGAAGAAGCCCTCAAAAAACAAAATGAGAGGGTGCAAAAAGGGGAAAAGGTTCACCTGGGAAAAGTGCTCACGGAATTGGGATACTGCTCTGATGAAGAAATAGCCAAAGTGCTGGCAGAAAAACATGAAGTGCCTTACTTAGAAGTAGATCAGGTAGAAATAACCGAGGAAGTATTAAAGTTAATTCCCCAGCAAACCGCTAATCGCTACAAAGTTTTTCCCGTAAAACTGGAAGATAATAAATTGATGGTAGCCATGATGAATCCTCAGGATATTATGACCATCGATGATCTTAGAGTAATTACGGGAAAAGAGATTCAGCCGGTTTTCATTAAAGATTCCAACTTAGAAGATCTTATTAATAAGGTAAGTACCAAATACAATGTCAAAGTAGATAATTACGAGTTTTTAAAGAGAATGGACACTAAAAGCAAGCAAACAAAAACCCAGCCCAACGTAACTTTTACCAGTTCTCCCGGCACTTATGCCAACATAACTCCCGAAACCTCCGCCATTGAGATGCTCAACAGCATTGTAAATATTGCCGTTCAGGAAAAATGCACCGATGTTCATATAGAACCTTTTGAGGATGAAGTGCAGGTAAGATTCCGCACCGACGGTACGCTCCGGAAAAAAATGAACATTCCCATGCAAAACCTTGAATCACTTGTAACCCGCATAAAAGTTTTAGCCGACATGGATATAATAGACAGTCGCATTCCTAATGACGGGCACATTTCCATCGAACATCAAGGTAATATCATTGATATCAGGGTATCTACCCTGCCAGCTTTATTCGGAGAAAGAGTTACCCTGCGCTTTTTACTGCATGACCCTTCCCTTTCTGACATAAACAAACTGGGTCTTAAAGAAGAACAGGCGGTGAAACTCAAAGAGATTATAAACCACCCTTACGGCTTTATACTCGTTACCGGCCCGGCAGGGAGCGGTAAAACCACCACCCTTTATACCGCCCTCATGGACTTAAACATGGAAAATAATAATATCATTACCCTGGAAGATCCCATCGAAAGGCCAATTAAAGGCATTAACCAGATTAAATGTAACAAGGGCGCCGGTTTTACCTTTTCTTCCGGGTTGCGGAACATGCTCCGCAATCATCCCGATGTTATTATGGTAGGCGATATAAGAGACAGTGAAACAGGCAAAATGGTTACAGAAGCATCTCTTACAGGGCATTTGGTGATGTCGACCCTGCACACTAATGACACTGCAGAAGCCATAGTCCGTCTTTTAGATATTGGGGTTCAGCCCTATCTGTTGGAATCGTCCTTGACGGCCATATTATCTCAACGGTTACTGCGGAAATTATGTAACTACTGTAAGGTTAATTATAGTGTTCCCAATGAGGAACTTTTGAAAATGCTGCCCGGCTTTCCTGTAACTCAAGAAAACAGCACTACGGAGTTATCCAGAACCAGCGGGTGCCCTCTCTGCGAAAGCACCGGCTACAGAGGCCTTACCGGTATTTTCGAATTAATGATGATCACCGATAGCATAAGGACTGCCATCAAAGATAAGAATTCATCCCGTGAAATTAAAAAAATTGCCCAAAACGAGGGTATGGTTACCCTGCGGGAACACGCCTTTGATAAAATAAAAGATGGTATTACTTCCATCGAGGAGTTCCAGCGAGTGTTTGTTTAAAATCCCACAACGGGATAATACGTTTTCGATCATGCTGTTCCTTTATAATCATTTTTAAACATGCCAAATCTTTCTTCCCTTTAAAGACAAGGGGGCTTCATGGAGAGGCCCCCGTTTAATGGCGCAATTAAAGTCAGGAAAAGTCAGGAGCGGTTGGCCAAGCCAACCGCTCCTGTTTGTTCACACTTACTTTATTTATCTGATTTTTTTCGGTGGTTACTCAATTACTTCAACTTCCACCATACCAGTTATTTCATTGTAAACATCTTCATTGTCCGGGGTGAAAGTCCATTCATAATATCCCGTTTCCTCTACCGTCTGGGAGCCATCTGTCCAGTAAAGATCCCCTTCTACCTCCATACCACCAAAATTGGGATTCTCAAATGTTCCGCTTAAAACAGATTCAGAAAGAATAGCGCCTTCCTCCACCGGAGTGGCTTCTACTGGATCTTCGTCACATTCCACGGGGTCAACTGGACCTTCGCCCGGGAACATTAGATGACCTTCATCAGTGTCTATGCATATTTCGGGATCTCTTCCACCTACATCGTCATCATTAACATAAATCATTACCATTATCTTTTCAGTATGTCTCCATGCAGGGGCCATATTGTCTTCAATAGCAATCTCATGCACGCCCTCTCCAAGCCTATTCTCTCCGGTATATTCCTCTACATTAAGCGCCCATTGATATCCGCCTCTATAAGAAGCTACTATTTCCATTGCTACATCTTCTACCCCCTCAAGGTCAGAAATTTCAATTGTTACTGTATAGGGTGGCTCTTCTTCATCAGGTTCCAGGCAAATAAACTCCACGCTACCAGCAGCTACTGCTACTTCTACCATGCCGGTTATCTCACTATAAGCTTCATCATCCGGGGTAAAGGTCCATTCAAAGTCACCCGTCTCGTCTACTGTCTGGGTATCATCCGTCCAGGTAAGTTCCCCTTCTACTGGTTCTCCCGTGGTGGGACATTCAAATACGCCTGTTAGAACAGATTCCGATAATTCTGCTCCCGATATCACCGGGGTAGCTTCTACACTCACTAATACCGGTTCTAATATAGCCACCACTTCTACCATGCCGGTTATCTCATTGTAATTAACCAGATCATTCGGGGTAAAGGTCCATTCAAAATAACCCGTCTCATCTACTGTCTGGGTATCGTCTGTCCAGTAAAGATCCCCTTCTACCTCATCCCCTGTTTCAAGGCACTGAAATTCTCCCGTTAGCTCAGATTCAGATAATTCTTCGCCCTCTTCTACCGAGGTGGCTTCTACATACACTACTACCGGATTTTCCACATCTAACTCCCATTCTTCTATCTCAACACCTTCTGCGGGAACCCCTACTCTATTTTCATTCACGTTTAAAATATTTTCCACATCTATAACTCTGTAATCACAGATGTTTGCGATAATCTCATCCTCACTATCTAATGCTTCGGAAATGTCTCCTGCATTTTTGACTTCAATCTGCAACACCCCTGTAAATTCTCCAGGCACGGAAAATTCTAAAACCCCATCTATATGCTGCATGGTATATTCAGTTTCATCATCCGTTATAGTAACTGTTATATCCTCAATAGCTTGATCTTCCTCGGGAGCCAGGGGAATATCGAAGATTAAATGTAGAGATTGCTGCTCAAACTCACCAAAGTGTTCGGAGCCGTCCCCACATTCAAATCCGGCAAAAATCAACTCACCTTCATAAAAGCTCACGCCGATGTTGTACTCCCCTTCTATGATCACGGTAAAGCTTTCTTCAGTCTCAACCGCTGCATCCTCACTCCAGGAGTCAAAGGTCCAGCCTTCCGCCGCTATAGCACTGATGGTAACCTCGGCGCCATCGGCCACCATAGCCGTTTCGCCTACTTCACTTAGCTCCTCGCCATCTACTTCTACACTTCCTTCGCCAACCAAATCAATGAGGGTTACTTCATGATATTCTACAAAGCTCACCCCTATAAAATAGTCTTCTTCTATGGTAACGGTAAAGCTGTCTTCATCCTCACCAATAGCATCCTCGCTCCAGGAATCAAAGGCCCAGCCTTCCGCCGCTATAGCACTGATGGTAACTTCAGTGCCGTCGGGTATCAATACATAGTCGCCTTCCTCACTCAGCACGTCACCGTCTACATCTACACTTCCCTGGCCTATCAATTCGGTAAGGGTTACCTCGTATAGCTCAAGGAACGTTACTCCTATGTCATAATCTTCTTCTATGGTCACAGTGAAGCTGTCTTCATCCTCACCAATAGCATCCTCGCTCCAGGAGTCAAAGGCCCAGCCTTCCGCCGCTATAGCACTAATGGTAACTTCAGTGCCGTCGGGTATCAATACATAGTCGCCTTCCTCACTCAGCACGTCACCGTCAACATCCACACTTCCCTGGCCTATCAACTCGGTGAGGGTTACTTCATATAGCTCCAGGAACGTTACTCCTATGTCATAGTCTTCTTCTATGGTCACAGTGAAGCTCTCTTCTTCCTCAACCGCTGCATCCAAACTCCAGGAGTCAAAGACCCAGCCGTCCGCCGCATCTGCACTGATGGTAACCTCGGTGCCATCGGGTATCAATACATAGTCGCCTTCCTCACTCAGCACCTCACCGTCTACTTCCACACTTCCCTGGCCTACCAATTCGGTAAGGGTTACCTTCAGCCCTATTACTACTTCCACATCGCCGGTTATCCTATTGTAACTTACCAGATCATCCGGGGTAAAAGTCCATTCAAAGTAACCCGT
>PUKQ01000001.1 GCA_003550565.1 Syntrophomonadaceae bacterium | reverse complement strand
TGGGAATGGCAAAGTGGGCAAGATTAGCGGTAACATATTTGTTAAAATCGTCCCAGTCCCAGTTATAATCGGGATTCTTTTTTATGCCTGCCATACATGCCCTTCCCGGCATATTGGGAACTTCAACACCGTAAACCACGGCAAGCTCAATACCGGGATAATTAAGCAAAACCGATTCAACTTCTTGCGTTGATACGTTCTCGCTCTTCCACCGGAACGTATCACCCAAACGATCTTGGAAGGATAACCAGCGACCTTCATGAAACTTAAAAAGATCTCCCGAATTAAACCAGGCGTCACCCTCCTCAAAAACGTTACGCAGGATTTTCTTTTCTGTGGCTTTCTCGTCGGTATATTCATTTATATTTATAGAGGGATCTGTCTTAGAGAAGATTAATACTCCCAGTTCTCCGGGCTCTTCACAGCGTATCATAAATCCCTTCTCATCATAAAGGAAATCCTCATTTTCCATGTCGTACTTAACCAGGGCTGCACCCGGGTTAACTAACCTTCCAATCATTCCCGGCAACCCGGCAATATTTATCAGCGGAGTACCTCCTTCACTGGCACCGTAAACTTCCACTATTTCATCAATGGCAAAACGCTCTTTAAACTTCTCCCAAAGATCGGCCTTTAATCCGAGGCCCACAAATTTCCGGAGCGGATTATCGGCATCGTCGGGTGAAGGTGGCTGATTGTAAAGATACTGGGGAATCTCTCCTATATATGAAGCTACAGTGGCTTTGTGTTTTCTCACGTCTTCCCAGTATGAGGTGACAGAGAATTTTTTGCGCAGTACAAATTTTGCTCCTGCCTGCATCGCTCCACAAAAAGTCATTAATCCCCAAACATGGTTAAGCGGTAAAGGAGAATAGAATACATCATCCCGGCTACACGGTGACGCAATAATAAATACCCCCTCACTGGCGAGTAACTGTGTTTTATATTTACATTTAACAGCTTTGCTCATTCCGGTAGTCCCGGAGGTAAAAAGATACCAGGCCAGCTCTTGCATCCGCGGTGGATCGGCAAGCTCCGGGTCATTATCTGCAGCTTGATTAATGAGAAGATCCAGGCTCTGAAACCTCTCTTCACCAGTACCACCCAATACCCAGATATCTTTCTCCGCTACGGTTAAATCATCAATCACTTCTTCAATTTTATGCAGCAAACTCTGATGCACAATTATCCAGTCAGCATTGGAAATATTTATTACATGCTGAAGCTGTTGTTTCTTGAGTTCAGTGTTAATGAGAGCGCTTACAACGCCTATTTTAGCCAGACCTGCCAAAATTTTAATGTAATCAAGGCTGTTTTCCAAAAAGAGAGCACAAGTCATTCCCTTTTCCGCTTTCTGGCCCAGGAAAAAGTTTGACACCTGATTACACTTCCTATTCAGTTCATCATACGTCAATTCAACACCTTCAAAATGCACAGCGGGGCACTCCGGAAGTTCTTCAGCTTTCTTTTCAATTAATAAACCCAATCCTCCGGGTACATCATTTCCGTATTTGTTAGATGCTTTAACTTCAAAAAACTTTTCAAGAGCCTTAAACTCTTTATCCGTAACATCAATGAAATCTTTAGGGATATTATTTGCACCCATTATCTATCTCCTATCAATATTTTTTACTTATTGATACCAAGGGCTCTATCGAAATTAGGCCTCTCCATTTTCCGCTGCTCTTCGAAAGTACAGTCCAGGGAATCATAAAACGACCGTTTAGCAATACTCATGGCAAGCTCCGGTTTTGCAGCAATACCTTCTGCAATTTCCCGGGCTTTAGCCATTAATTGATCATCAGGGACAACATAATTAACAAGGCCTATCCGATAAGCTTCTTCTGCCCCGATGGTTTTTGCGGTAAGAGATAAATCAAGCGCGTTGGCTAGACCGATAATCCAGGGTAAAAGGTAGGGACTTCCCGCTTCAGGGATTAGCCCTATCTGGGTAAAGCGCATACTCATAAGCGCACTTTCAGCGGCAATCCTGATATCACAACCCAGAGTAACAGTGAGGCCAAACCCTATCGCCGATCCGTTAATAGCCGCAATAATCGGTTTAGAAAAATCTTTTACCAGGTAATCGGGTATGGGTTTGCGATTCTTGGCACTTTTCAGCTTTTCCCACAGGTCTACACCTTCCTTAATATCCGCACCTGACGAAAAACCTTTACCGGAACCGGTAAGAATTACCACATTCACTTCGCTGTTGCTATCGGATTCATAAAGACATTCAGCCAACTCAAAGGTCATGGTTGAGTTGAAAGCATTGCGCACTTCCGGCCTGTTCAAACGGATAACCCGAACCGAATCAGTTGTTTCTACTTCGAGAAATTGGTATTCCATGTAATGATTCCCCTTTCTCTTTTAAAATGAGCTTTCAGAAATATCCACTATATCAGTACCGCTGTTCATTATTCCTTTGCTGATTGCTTCAACTTTTGGCAAAACTTTATCGATAAAGAAAGAAGCCGAGTGGATTTTCCCTGCATAAAAAGCAGCATCATCCGATTCCTCAATCAATTTATCCCGGGAAGCTTCATCGTACCCTTTTTCTTTCAGCAGATCAGCAAACTTTTCTTCGGCAAGCAGTAACTGCTCTGCATGCAAATAGCCAACAATTGCATGGCCGAATGCTTCCAGATATTCAGTCGCATTAAGAACCGGAAACTGCATATCGCCCGCCAACGCTTTATCCCTGATGCTCGAAGTTAGATTATCAAGGTTTTCAATTGCTTCCCGTGCTTTGTCAATTTTATCTTTGTACTTTGTATCTTTTCTCTCAACTTCTTCAAAAAAGCTTCTGATGGAATTAATTAAATCGTTATATGGTTTCATCTGCTTTTGGACATTAAGCACTTTGCGCCCGATGAGATCAAGTGCCTGCATCCCGTTAGCTCCTTCGTAAAGGGATGCAATCTTAATGTCCCTCATATATTGCTCCACCGGATAATCGCAACAGAAACCATATCCGCCGTAAACCTGAATAGCATCCCTGGTTACCAAAAATCCCTGGTCGGAGCAGTAAGCTTTAATTACCGGAGTCAGCAAACTAAGTTGATCCTCAAGTGCCTCTTTCTCTTCTTCGCTTTCAGCCATCAATGACTTGGTCACTAACATCTGACCCTTATAGATAAGGGCACGCATTCCCTCCACCATGGATTTCATGGATAAAAGCATACGCCTTATATCGGGGTGTTTAATAATCTCCACTCGCGGTGCGTGTACATCTTTCATATTATCAAGCTCAACCCCCTGCACCCTTTCCTTCGCATATTTTAACGCATAAAGATATGCTCCGGAACTCAGCGCCAGGCCCTGGACACCGGTAAGTATCCGTGCTTCATTCATGAGAACAAACATCCCGGGCAGGCCTTTGTTTAATTTGCCGACAAGCTCGCCTACACAGGGGCCGTCAGCACCGAAAATCAGCTCACAGGTTGCACTGCCGTGCAGGCCCATTTTCTCCTCAACCTTGGGACAGGTAACATTATTGAACTCACCGGGAGAGCCGTCTTCATTAAGACGGTATTTCGGAACGGCAAAAAGTGAAAGGCCTTTCATTCCGGGAGGTGCACCTTCGGTCCGTGAAAGGACCAGGTGGACAATATTATCCACAAAGTCATAGTCACCTTTAGTGATAAAAATCTTATTACCAACAATATTCCAAGTTCCGTCATCATTTTGGGTGGCATTGGTTGTAATATCACCCAAAGCGGTTCCCGCCTGGGGCTCGGAAAGACACATGGTCGTTCCGCATTCCGGAGTAACAATAACTGGCAAATATTTTTTCTTGATTTCTTCACTGCCAACCTGTTCAAATACCTTAAAGGCTCCCATGTGAGATAAATACATTGTGAAAGCCATGCAAGCGGACATTGATATCTCGCCAACAATAACCTCAAAAAAAGTGGGTAGGCCTTCTCCGCCATATTCTTCAGGGGTGGATAGCATAGATCCTCCCATCTCTATGGCCTTATCATAAACCGGCCTGTAGCTTGGCGGTATTCTTACCTGCCCATCTACTATATGCACTCCTTCAACATCACCTTTGGCATTTAATGGTGCTATCTCGTTCACCGCAAAGTCGTATGCCTGTTTTAAAGACATATTTAACTCTTCAATGGTCATCTCTTTAAAGATAGGGTGATCAAGATAGTCACCTAATCTATTCTGCTCCCATAAAACAAAATTTATATCACGAAGATCTACAAGAGTTTTTGCCATTTTATTTTTCCTCCCGGTTAAGTAGTTTTTTGTAAAGATTTTTGTTTATTTTGTCTTAATACCTTAATTAAATCATTCAATCTTCCAGTCATCCTCTATCAATAATTACCACCGCTTTCCTCTGCATTTTATTATTATATTTTCTCAATTATTGTTGCCGCACCCTGACCGTCTCCTATACACATAGTAGCTAATCCGTACTTTACATCCGACCTTCTTTGCATTTCATGAGCCAATGTAGTAAGTATTCGACAGCCTGAGTTTCCAAGGGCATGTCCTAGGGCGATTGCACCTCCATTCACATTAACAATTTCCGGATCTGCTTTTAATTCCCTGATGAAAGGAATACACATGGCCGCAAATGCTTCATTTATCTCTATAAGCCCTATATCATCAATAGACAGCCCTGCCATCTTAAGAGCTTTTTTAGTTGAAGGAATCGGACCAAGCCCCATTAAAGAGCCACGAACACCGGCTACCGAGAAAGACTTAATCCTGCATAATGGAGTTAATCCCAGCTCTTTGGCTTTATTCTCTTCCATCAGTAATATGGATGTGGTGCCTTCATTGGTGGGGCATGCGTTACCGGCAGTAATAACTACTTCCTTAGGTTCCGGGCTCCAACTCATTACCATTCTTAAGGGCGAAAGTGACTCCAGTTTTTCCAGAGTTGCATCTTTTCTAATACACTCATCTTCCCGGAAAACAACTTTTTCGCCTTTATTATTCTTGTCAAGGGAACCATCCTCTAAAAAGATGGGAGACTCAACTTCAACCGGTATAATTTCATCTTTAAACTTTTCATCAGCAACGGCCTTTGCCGCTTTCATATGGCTGCTAAGGGCATATTCATCAAGCTCTCGCCTTTTCAGCTCATACATTTCCGCTATATTTTGAGCGGTTTGCGGCATAATGGTAAAAGGTAATCCGTTTAAAATATAATCAGGTATGGGTACAGAAAAATTATCATAATGATCGGGAGGCAACTTCCTTTGGCTTTCATTTGTGCTTAATATGTTAGGGTTTCTGTAAGGAGCGGAAAACTCCATTGACTTACTGTCCATTAAAGCGCTGCCCATCTTCTCCACACCCACTGCCACTGCAACGTCCATAGTTCCTACCATGATTTGGGCTGCAAGTGATTGTAGTGTGTCCATGCTTGATGCGCACTGTCTGTTAGTCGTAGAGGCAGGAATTTCAGGGGGTAGCCCTGCAAGATGAATATAACCTTTGGCTATACCGGAAAACCATGTCATCTGATTGCAAACACCGATTCTTACATCTTCTATCATATAGGGGTCAACCTGAGGACTTCGGTCAAGGAGAGCTTTTAAAACCTCTGCTAAAAGTTCATCCGGTCTCTTATTAACCAACATCCCCTTTCCGCCTCTTCCCACCGCAGAGCGGCAAGCATCCACGATTACTACATTTCTACTTTCCATTTAGATTATCTCCCTTATAAATAATATTGGAACTAACCTCGTAAAATTGTTTTCTCGAATAAATCAACCGCATAAATGAATATAGCGTCTACCGCTTCAGGAGGTTCCAAAAGCAGCATCGTTCTCATTCCCCCGACAACTCCCATTAAAATTCTGCTCAGGGCATCCGAGTCTACATCGTCTCTTATTACTCCTTCTTCCACGCCTTTTTCTATATTCTCTTTTACCAACTCGTGAACATCGGAGTTAAACTTAAGCATGCAGGCCTTTATATCAGGATCATTAATAATCCGGGCCATATTCATTATTTTCTCAATATCAGGTGTAACCTGAGTTATAAAATTATATTCCTCACGTATTAAATTCACTAAAGCGTCTTTTAAATTATCAGCATCATTAATAATGCGCTTTAATGCATTTAGCTGAAATGAAGCACAGTCCTCGATAACAGCAATAAACAGATCTTTTTTGTTTTTATAATATAAATAGATAGTTGGCTCTGTAATATGAGCTTCCTCGGCAATTCGGGCAATGGTGGCACCATAATAATTGTCCTCGGCAAATACATGCTGAGCAACCCTGAGAATTTGCTTCTTCCTGTCCTTCCCCGTCATTCTGTTGAAAGACTTTTCCGTTTCCATATTTCAACCTCTTCTATATTAGTTTTTATTAAGGTTAATATACATTAAGGTTAAT
>PUKQ01000076.1 GCA_003550565.1 Syntrophomonadaceae bacterium | reverse complement strand
CTCTTTAACCTGGTGAAATTAAACTTGGTACTTCTTCAACCCAACCCCTTTTACCTGCTTCCCTAATCTAATTAAACCTAATTTTCTCAAATATGCCACAATTCTATGCCAAATGGTTTATAAAGTAATAGGCAAGTTGTTTATATATCTTTTACTTGATATAAATATTTTCACTTCCCTTCCGGAAAAATACATTTTAAAATAAAATACTAAGGCATGTAAGCTTTTCGGGCCAGGTAAAGTTGTTTTCAATGGTTGCATTTTGGAAAACCTGCTATTCTTTTACGCATACCGCGGGAAAACCTTGCAGTAAATCAAACATATAATATACAATAGCTGTGCTGTTCAATTTAAATAATAAATTCACCGGGAGGGAATTTTATTGACGGTAGTAGTAGAAGCTCAAAAGCTCCAAAAATATTATAATAGCTTTCAGGCGGTGGCAAGTATTGATTTTAAAATACACCGCGGGGAATGTTTCGGCATTCTTGGACCTAATGGAGCAGGCAAAACTACTGTGGTAGCTATGATCTATTGTTTCCATCCTATTTCGGGGGGAAAACTTAGCGTGCTGGGAAGAGACGTCACAACAGAGCCCCGTTTCATTAAATCCAGGTTGGGAGTTGTCCCTCAGGAGAACAATCTGGATCAGGAACTTACCGTCCGCGAAAACTTACTCGTTTATGCCGGGTATTTTGGTATTTCCCGGGCCGGTGCCAGAAAAACAGCTGATGAACTTCTCCACTTTTTTGGACTTTCCTCCAAAGCCAATCAACAGGTTGAGCAAATTTCAGGGGGGATGAAACGCAGGTTAACTATTGCCCGGGGGCTCATTCACGCCCCGGAAATTCTTATTCTCGATGAGCCTACAACGGGCCTTGATCCCCAAAGTCGGCGCCTGATATGGGAACACCTGCGCCAATTAAAAAATAAAGGGCTTACGCTAATTTTGACCACCCACTACCTGGAAGAAGCAAGCCAGCTTTGCGATGAACTCATTATTATGCACCAGGGAAAAATTTTAGAAGAAGGCCGCCCTCTGGAGCTCATCAGCAAGCATGTGGGAGCCAAAGTTATTGAAGTAGAAATAAGCCCGGCAAAAAGATACGCTTTTCTCCGCTCTGTGGAACATTTAACCCGTAACTACCAGTTAGCCGGAAATACCATTTACCTGTTTATCCCCACTGATGAAACTGCCACAGTGGAATTCATAAATTCTTACAAAGAGGTGCAAACATACCGGGTACGCCCCTCCAACCTGGAAGATGTTTTTTTGAAATTGACAGGAAGTGGATTAAGTAATGATGAAGAATCCTATGATGAATAAGAGAACCATGGAAAAGCTAAAAACACTATTCACATATTACAGGTCGGTTAACCTTTGGGCATTAAAAGTTTTTACCCGTAATTTAATCGTTTTTAAAAAAACCTGGGGAACCACTATTGCCTTTAATTTTATTGAACCGCTTTTATACCTGGCTGCCCTGGGAGCGGGTTTGGGCATGCTAATAGAAGACATAGAAGGCATGAGTTATACTCTTTTTATTGCTCCGGGTATTGTGGCCACTTCCGCCATGTGGGCTTCAGCAGCGGAGTGTTCCTATGACTCGTTCGTGCGGATGCACTTCCAAAAAATATATCATGCCATCGTAGCCACCCCCATAAATCTCCGGGAGGTGGTAGTGGGAGAACTTCTCTATGGCACTTTCAAAAGCTTGCTTTCCGGGACGGTAATAATGGGTGTAATAACCGCCCTCGGTCTGGTAATCTCTCCCTGGGCCTTTCTTGCCCCCATTGTCTTGATTTTAAACGGCCTGGCATTTTCTCAAATTGCCATGATCTGGACCGGCATTGTTCCCAAAATAGACAATTTCGCCTATTTTTTCACCCTCATTATTACCCCTATGTTTTTATTTTCCGAAGTATTTTTCCCTCTGGACGTTTTGCCCCAAATAGTTCAACAAATAGCCTGGTTCCTGCCACTCTATCATGTTGTTGTTCTGCTGCGCTCACTTACTACGGGAATGATAAGCATTGACCTCATCTATCACACCCTGTGGCTGATAGTATTTATTCTGATCATCTTCCCCCTGCCTCAAATACTCATGCGGCGTCGCTTGATTAAATAAATGAATCATTTAAAAAGACGCTTACCGATTTCCTTGCTTCATGGGCTATAGTGATGATCAAATCAAGTTTTATTTCCCTCGCCAAGAGCGGACTGAAGGTTTCTTTTTACCAGTTGATATTCAGCCTCAGTTACCTCCGAAGCCTCTTTATCCCACATACAGGCAGCTACCGCCCGGTAAAAATCATTCCCGACCTTTTCACCCTCCCGGTATATTTCCTTTACAACTCCTTCCAATTTATTATCCCGACAACACATCAGCCATTGAACACCTGCCTTTCTTTCAAGATAAAGGTGTCAGGCCTTGACATTGACACATATATAGTATAAGGCTTCAACTCTTGATAAATTGTTTTTTTGTGCATGTCAAGTCCTGACTATTTTGACATTAATATCAACCCTCAATTATGAATAGAAATTGATTATAAGAGTGTATTTTGCAAAACAAATTATTTTATGCCAAGGTCAAGAACTTTTAAATTGTTTTTTTGTGTCAATGTCAAGGCCTGACACCTTTTATGAGATGCCGGCTATACGCCGGGCTAAATTTTTTTTGGCTTCTAGGTCCGACTGGCGTGAAATCATAATGCGCTGAGCCTGGGGAGAGCCGGCGCCGTGCATTGATTCAGTGCGGTAGCCCACGGCTGCTAAGCCCATGGTGATGTTTTCAATCAGGCGCAGTATGCGCGCCCGGTTCTCTGTAGGGACTCCATCTACGCCTTGCAAATATTTACGCAGATATTTTCCCGCCTCGGGATGCTGAAAGTCTTTTTCCGAAGGCAAAGTTACCATTAAACCACCGGCAATATCTTCTGCCAGGCGGGCAATTTCGTAGGGATACCTGGTCACGTTCTGCTTGCAAACATTGGCAAGGAGCAGGTCAATTAAATATGTTCCGGAAGCTGTGGCATTTCCCTGGCTCGAACAGGCAATACCGCACGCATAAAGAGTTTCGTTGAGGTGAATCATTTCAATAATCTTGTCCCTCACATGCGAAGCCCTCTGAGTACCATTATACTCGGCTACCTGCGCAGTAGCACCTATGAGGACATCGCCCAGCCCTGCTTTACATCCTCCATAGCTCTGGCGGTGATAACCGGCAAACCGCTCTACCAAGTTTCCACTAAATTGTTGTTCTCCGCACATGAACACTCTTTCCCAGGGGACAAAAACATTTTCAAAAATTATGAGTGTTTCGTGCCCTCCATATTGGCAGTTGCCCACATCAATACTACCACCTTCCAATTTGCGAGTATCACTGGGTTGACGTCCATAAACATATATTATTCCTTCACTGTTAGATGGAACGGCAAAGCAAACGGCGTAATCTTCCTCTCCTACATCCATGGCTATGGTAGGCATAACCAATATCTCATGTGATGCAAGGGCTCCGGTTTGGTGGGCTTTAGCCCCTTTCACCACAATGCCGTCTTCCCTTTTTTCCACCACTCGCAAGTAAAGATCGGGATCCACCTGCTGGGAAGGCCTCAAGGATCTGTTGCCCTTGGGGTCAGTCATAGCTCCGTCCACCATCAGATCTTCTTCCTGAACCCCACGCAGATATTTCCTGAATTTTTGGTGATAATTCGTGCCCAGGGCTTCATCCATTTCATAAGTAACTATGTCCACAGCGTTAAAAGCATCAAAGCCTACGCATCGCTGGAAACAAGTAGCCGTTTCCTGTCCCAGCAGCCGCTGCATTTTGATTTTTTTGATCAGATCCTCCACGCCCTGGTGCAAATGAGTAAACCGGTTAATTTGCTTGCCGCTAATACTGGAAACTGCCGACATTAATTCTTCGTGTTCGGGTTCATGGGCAAGTTCATAAGTCCTGGCAACCGCATTGATGGAAGGGCGTATAATGGGGTGATCCACCACGTTTTCAATCAACTCTCCAAACATATAAACCTTTATTTGTAAACTTCGTAAAGACTCCAAATATTCCTCAGCTGTTTTCATTAAGTTACCTCCCCTAAAAAAATCTGACCCGGACTCCTGATTTTTTTGTTAAATACTTTTTGAAAGCTTTTCGCACAATATTTACTAATTCTTACCTGCTTTCATTTTACTAAATCGCGGTAAAGGATACAAATAATTACTCATACCACAAATTTCTTTCCGGAATCAGAAAATAAAATACTACTTGTCAACACTTATAAAACATTTATTATCAATTTGCTACATATTTTAGTCTATTTCGCTGATTTGCTATTGCAATCCATATTATGGAATGGCTTTCATTTAAAAAGCAATTCTATTTCCCGGGGATCCTCCACTATCAATTTAGCCCCGCACTCCCGCAGTTCTTCTACCGGACGAAACCCCCAGGAAACCCCTACGGCATACATTTCAGCAGAAACAGCCGTTTGCATATCAGTATTGGTATCGCCCACATAAACAAACTCGCCGGGGGAAATATTAATTTCGCGGGCAATGGAAAGTACCCCGGTGGGATCCGGTTTGCACGGCACCCCCTCCTCTATTCCCTTCACAGCCACAAATTTCCAATGAGGCAGCAAAGCATCAACTGTGACGGTGGTAAATTCCTGGGGTTTATTGGAAAATATAGCTTTGGGAATACTCATCTGTTCTAAATTGGTAAGAAGTTCCGAAATACCGGGGTATGGTCGGGTATTGTCCGCCCAACAGCGGCGGTATTCTTCCTGAACCTCCTCCACCAATTGAGCAACATTATCTGCCGTTCCTTCTTTCGCCGGCAAAGATTTTTTTACCAGCACATCAACGCCGTCTCCCACCATAAAACGGTAATCTTCCACTTCATGTTCAGGGTAGCCGTGTTTTTTGAGCACTGCATTTACCGACAGGGCCAAATCTTTCAAAGTGTCAAGTAGTGTCCCGTCCAGGTCGAATATAATAGCCCTAAATTTCAAGCGCTCCACATCCTTTCTTATATTATAATAGCTGTTCCGACATCGGCTAAAATAATTACCCAGGTTTACCCGAACGCCCTATGTGATCGCCACATCTCTGCTCTTGATTAGGCACGTGAGAAAGACGGATAGATTATACAAGCTATTAAAAACATGATTACAAAATAATGAGATAGGTGGTATTGGCTATTTAATTTACCGGTTGCCGGAAAAATATTATCATTCTTTCGGCAGATAAATAATAACTTAAAACAAATACAAACCCATCCCGATAAGTCCCAGTATAATGAATATCCCTCCAGAAATCCACCGGAGCAGGCGCTCTTGTTTCAATACCCTGACCACATAGGTGCCGGCTAGTATGCCGATCAAATCAGCAAGAAACATACCGCACACCGCCCCTAATAGGGTTTGAAGGGGTGAGCCATAATTAATTACATAAGCCATAGTAGCCAACTGGGTTTTATCCCCGATTTCCGCTAAAAAAAGGACCAATGTTACTGTTCCCAAGGAACCCCAAAGGGGTTTTTCAAATTCCGCAGGAGATGAACTAACATCTTTTTCCTTCTCAAGTAATTTCCAAATACCAAAAAAAATAAATGCCCCGGAGGCAAAAATACGCATGATTTCCAAATCCACCATGGTTTTTAAATAAACCCCGGCCGCAACAGCCAGGCCGTTGTTCACCAGCGTAGCTAAGACAACACCTACCAGGACCACTTTTATGGAATAACGGGTAGCCAGGCTCATGGCTATAAGCTGTGATTTGTCTCCCATTTCTGCAATAAATACCATGATAAAAGCACCTATAAATATCATGAAAACAACTCCCGGCTTGTACTTGTCCCATTAAAAACCTAATTAAAAAAATACTTTTGGCCGCTCCATTTTTGAAATTAAAATTCCGTTATCTCACCCCCATAATAAGAAACTCTCGTCAAAGGAGGAGGGCCTTGGAAAATAAGCTTAAGGATAAATAAACCGGCAATTCCCAAATATTTTTGATATTTGAAATGGAAGTATCAGCTCCCCACCGCCTAATGAAAAACCTACTCAAACAATTAAGAAATAGAGATTTCCCACCGGGACTTTTCTCCTCAAGCATCCCATCTGATTTTAAATTTGTTTTATGAAGCATTAATCATGATGCTCAACATTCACTGAAGCCACAAGCCTCGCACTTGGAACATCCTTCGGCCCTGATTAAAGCACAGGTGCCGCAATCAGGGCATAGCTCTCGGTGGTGACCGTTGCTTAGGTTGCCCTCTTTCATTTCACTTAAGGCCAGGTTTCTTAGGGTCTGCCCGATGGCATCAGGAACGCTCATAATCCGGTTTGGTCCATAACCGACTGAGCGGGCGCCTCCAATG
>PUKQ01000025.1 GCA_003550565.1 Syntrophomonadaceae bacterium | reverse complement strand
CGGCGTCTTCGTGAGCATAAGCCCCGGTTTCTTCATTCATGGAGATAAAAGGGTCAAACAGTATGGACGTATCTTCTTCGCTCATTAGAATTGTTGCCGTGCCGAACCATTTTAAATTCATTTTACCTCGCCTCCTTAATCTTTAAACCTCTCATAATAATACTGCATGCGGTAGATATAATTAACGATGAAAAATGCTATTCCTGTTTCCAGGCACCTCGTATAATAAAGAGTCCGGATGAACTTTGATATAACGGTTCCCCAGTTCCCCAGTCTCTTCCAGCATTTTACCATCATTTTTTTCATTTCCTCCCGGCTCATCCGCGCCGGTGTATAAACAATATCCGACCAATCATACCTGGCCCAATCCTCGGGATAATTGGTGAAAAGCAGCCGGTCACTTTCCAGGAACCGTTCGTATAGTTTGGTCCCCGGCAGGGGGGTCAATATGGTGGGCTGTACTGCGTCGATTCTTGATTTCTTGATAAATTTAGCCCGCTCGAGCAAATCTTCCGGGGTGTCCGTATCCATCCCGAAAATAAACGTTCCCAGAATACCGATTTTGTGGTCGTGGATGCGTTTGAATATTTCATCGTAACGGCTTCTTTGCCTCAGGTTTAGTTTTTTCCCCAGGCTATCTAAAGCTGACTCTTTTTCCGATTCCACACCCATGAGCATCAGCCTGCATCCGCTCTCATACGCATAGCGGAGCAGTTCCTCGTTGTCAGCTACACTGATGGATACCTGGCACCCCCACCTCTTATCCAGCTTACGCTCGATCATGCCCTTAAACAGGGATATAGCCCGCTCTTCGCTTTCTTTTCCGTTTTCGATAAAGCTGTCGTCTACGAAAAAAATGATCTTTTGCTCGATTGCTTCCAGCTCGTCCAGAACTTCTTCTACCGGCCTTTTGCGGTATTGCCGTCCGTTAAAAGTTGACACGGAACAGAATTCGCAGTCTTTCGGGCAACCCCGGGTGGTCTGGACGGAGGCTATTTTATACCGTTCTCCGAGCAAGTCATGACGAGGTAATGGAGCCCCGGTCATGGAAAGCATCTCTGCCCGGTAAACTTTCTGCATCCGGCCCGATTCGAAGTCGTTAATTACTTGTTCCCATACGCCTTCTGCTTCGCCGACCACTACACTGTCTACAAATTTTTGAGCTTCCTCCGGCAGCATGGAAGCGTGGATACCTCCCATTACCACAGGGATCCCTTTGGAGCGGTAAACCTCTGCGAGCTGATAAGCCCTGGGGGCTGAACCGGTGTAAGAAGTAATGCCTACCAGATCAGCTTCTCGGTAACTAAAAGGTTCAAAGATTTCATCAAATATTTCTATTTCCCAGTCATCGGGGGTAAGAGCCGCGATTATAGCCAGGTTTAGAGGTTGAAAAGGGGCGTCTATGTAATTTTTAAAAAAGATAGACTTGCGTTTTATATAACGAGCCACAGGGTTTATAAGCAGTAGCTTTTTTTTCATTTTATTCTTCCCCCTTATAATTGCCGAGCTTTAAATAAGCCAAGCTTCATTATTTCTTCTTTTTTTTCGATTTCTTTTTGGTTTGATTTTTCTTTTTTGCTTCGGTAGGGGGTTTATCTTTTTTGTCTTCCCCGTCAGTTATTTTCTTTTCCGGTTTCTTTTCCTTCACAGGCGTAGAAGACCAATTAAAACCTCCTCCATATGGCCCTTCTGCCGGTAAAAGGCCTTTTCTTTTCTTGAACAGAAAAAGGGAATAACTCCAGTAAATATTAACGGCGGCAAAAATCATCAATCCTATGGCTACAAATTGGGCTTTACTTAGCCCCAACCAGAATTCTGGTTCTGCCCGGAAAAATTCGGTGGTAAAGCGTAGGATACCATAAGAGCCTAAAATTGACAGCATCAGGAATCCGGGGTAGGGGCTTTTACGGCGTACCCATCGCATAATGAAAAAAAAGATTAATACGCCCAGGCTGGCATAAAGTTGCACGGGGTGACGGGGTTGGTTGTCAACGGCTTGCATTACTACGCCCCAAGGTAAATCGGTTACTTTTCCGTAGCAGCAGCCGGTTAAGAAACAACCTATTCTTATTATTCCGTAACCTATACCGGAATAAAATGCAAACATATCGAGCATAATTAAAAAGTTTCTTTTACGCCAGAGGCACCATAAATAGACGGTGAGAAATCCAGCTGCTATTGCTCCAAAAGAAGAAACGTTTGCAAAACGGGGGAAAAAAAAGATTTCCGGAAATTGCATGTATAATTCCCAATTTAAAAAAGCGTGGAGAAGACGGGCACCGACTGCTCCTGTGAAAATTAAAAGTATCGGCGGGATCATGTCCCATTCATCGAAACCCAGCTGCCGAAAGCCCGACCGCTCTACGTCGAAGTACCCTACTATCAGGCAGAAAATGAAGGCAAATACTACCATTACGGCGAAAGGCGAAAACCACATATCGTTGAATGTAAATATATCGGGGTACAAATGATCACCTGCTCAATTATTTAATCCTGCCGAATTCGAAAAGTAATGTTTAATCCCTGAACTCATTGCGGTAATACTGCATGCTGTAAACGTAATTTATATTCAGCATCCCATAAGCCATTAAAAGGTTTCTTGTATAAAAAAGCGTCTTTACAGCTTTCCATAAAACAGTTCCCCAGTTACCCAGGCTGTCCCAGCATTTAATCATGGTTTTTTTCAACTCTTCCCGGCTCATGCGCGCGGGTTCGTAAACCACCTGCGACCAATCATATTTTTCCCAATCTTCCGGGTAATTGGTGTGAACCAGCCTGTTTTCTTCTTTAAACCTCTCATATAATTTAGTGCCCGGTAGAGGGGTGAGGACAGTAGGTTGCACTATGTCTATCCTTGATTTCTTAATAAATTTAACCCGGTTGTAGAGATCCTGGGGGGTGTCCGTATCTAACCCAAAGATAAATGTGCCCACCATGCAAATCTTGTGCTTATGAATACGCTTGAAGATGTCATTGTAACTGGCTACCTGTTTCATATTCAGCTTCTTGCCCAGACTTTCCAGTGCTTCTTTTTTTTCCGATTCTATGCCCATCAGTATTATTCTGCCGCCGCTTTTGTGCGCATAATGTAGCAGTTCCTCATTGTCGGCAATGCTGATAGGAGCCTGGCAGGTCCAGTATTTATTTAAATTTCGGTCAATCATTCCTTGAAACAATGCCATGGCACGTTCTTCACTTTTTTTCCCTTTCTCCACGAAGTTGTCATCCACAAAAAAGATAAACCTGTTAGAGATGGTTTCCAGCTCATCCAGAATCTCTTCTACCGGGCGGTTGCGGTATTGCTGACCGTTGAAAGCGGTTACGGAACAAAATTCGCAGTCCTTGGGGCATCCCCGGCTGGTTTGCACCGAAGACGATGAGTAGCGATCGCTTAGTAAATCCCGCCGGGGGAAGGGAGCACCTTTCATCGGTAGCATCTCGGGCCGGTAAACCTTCTGCATCTGCCCTGCCTCAAAGTCACTGAGCACTTTTTCCCATATTCCTTCTGCTTCCCCGATTACCACGCTGTCCACATATTGCTGGGCTTCTTCCGGCACCATGGAAGCATGAATGCCTCCCATGACTACGGGTATTCCATTTTCCCGGTACTGCTGGGCAATTTGATAGGCCCTGTAGGCAGAGCCTGTGTAAGAAGTAATGCCTACCAAATCTGCTTCTCTGTAAGTAAAAGGCTCCAAGATTTCGTCAAATATTTCTATGTCCCAGTCATCGGGAGTAAGGGCGGCTATGATAGCTAAATTCAGAGGTTCAAAAGGGGCATCTCCGAAATATGGAAGGAAAAGGGGCTTACGCTTTATATAACGGGCGATGGGGTTTATAAGCAGCAATTTTTTCTTCATAATCTCATTTCTCCTTATTTTTTAAATTTATAAGTGCGTAAAGTTTAATGTAGTTTATGATCTTAAACCTGATTATATTGCAAGCCTTTCTTGATGTCAATTTGCGCCCCCATTCACTTGTTTTATTATTCCTCCAAAAATTAACCGGATAAGGGTTAAGCTATTTTTCCCTAACTACTTCCAGTTTGAGTCAGGCAAAGAGTGAGGAAAAATATTTTTAACTCTAAATGAACTAGGGGGAAATGGAATTTTTACACAGCGAAGAGAAGCGCTTTAAAGGATATTCCGGTATAGTTATCGAAAAGCTATATGGTCATCATTTAAACTTCTGTCGCAAAGTTACTGTTTTGTATGGAGTAAAAGTTATTAGTTTGGAGGATAGGGTAAATGAAGAAAAAATTGCTGCTCGTAAATCCCGTAACTCCCGGTAAAGCCCAATTTCAGGGCCATAAGTATTCTACTTACCAACCGATTGGCCTGGGTATTGTGGCCGCCCTTACTCCCGATCATTGGGAAGTAGACTTAATTGATGAGAATTTTGAAAGTTATGGTTACCGAGAGGCTGATCTGGTGGGGATTTCCGCCTATACTCCTTCGGCAAACAGAGCTTATGAAATTGCCATGTTTTATAGTGCGAAAGGCATTCCTACGGTGATGGGGGGCATTCATGCCTCCATGTTACCGCAGGAAGCCCTCAGGTTTGTTGATACCGTAGTTATTGGTGAGGCTGAAAGCACGTGGGCAAAAGTAATCAGCGATTTTGAATCCGGTAATATGCAAGATGTTTACCGGGGCGAGCTTCTGTCTATGGCCGGAGCGCCCCGGCCCCGGCGAGACTTGTTTAATTCCCGTTACAACCTTGCTTCTATTCAGACTACCCGGGGATGTCCCATGGACTGTGATTTTTGCAGTGTATCTGTTTTTAACGGACGGCAGTACCGCTGTCGCCCGGTGGAAGAAGTTTTGGACGAACTGGAGGAAATTCCGCAAAAAAGGATTTTTTTCGTGGACGATAATCTTGTAGGTAATGGAAAAGAAAATGAAGAACGTGCGATATCTTTGTTTAAAGGGATGATGGAAAGGGGGATTAAAAAGAGCTGGTTCTCCCAGGCATCTCTAAATGTGGCGCGGAATGAAGAAGTATTGTATTATGCGGCCCGAAGCGGATGCAGGATGTTGTTGATTGGTATAGAAGCGGAAAAAAAATGTCCCCTGGATAACTTGAGCAAAAAGATGAATTTAAAGATACTCCACAGGTATAATGAAATGTTTAAGCTTATTAACAAATATGGCATTGCCATTCTTGGCGGGTTTATTTTTGGAACTGATGCTGATAGGATCGAGGATTTGCATGCCCGGGCTCAATTTATAAACAAATCAAGAATTGATGTTATCCAGCCCACCATACTGACCCCCTATCCGGGCACGACCTTGTACAAAAAACTTGCAGAAAGCGGGAGGTTACTTTATACAAATTATCCCGGCGATTGGGATAAGTATGATATGAGCGAGGCTCTTTTTAAACCTTTGCAAATGAGCCAACAAGAACTAAAAGCAGCCATGGCCAGATGCTATCAGTTTCTTCTTAATGGCGGTAATCTTTTAAACAAATTTATAAAGACAATCATTTTTACCAGAAGTTTGCCTGCTGCTTTATGGGCATTCTATACCAATAGAATTTACCGCAGTATGGCCATGAGAAAAATAAGGGAGTGGAAGTGTGTCAGAGGGGAGTGCGCTGTGAAAGCGCAAAGTGTTGGGCAGGAGGGAACCTCATCTGGCAAGGAAAATAAATAGACTGCTGTAACGAGATTTTCAAACTTATTAATAAACATAATATTGCCATTCAAGGCTGGTTCATTTTTGGGGATGATGCGAATAAAGTTCAGAATCTGCATAACCGTGCTCGTTATATTAAACAAGCCGGAATTGATAGTATGCAGCCCACTATCCTGACAATTTGTCCCGGTACGACCTTCTAAATATAAGGAAAAAAGAAGCCTAATTGCCACTAACTATCTCTTTGACTGGGAAAATGTGATAAGGCGGATATCGTCTTTCAACCTAATGTCTCCATTGCAATTAGCTATACTCGCTTTTTTATTATTAAGCGTTAACAAAAAAATATATTCTTTTTTTAAAATGCCACAGAAGATTTGTGCAAGTTAAATGTTGTACTCGTATAAATTTACCCAATCACTAAATTTGTGATATAGTATTAGCGTAAGCTTTTCTAATCTTTTCTCGCATTTCAAACTTTATTAATTAATTAAAGGAGGTTGGAAGTAAAATATGAGAATAAAATCATTTCTAATTTTTGCTCTTGCTATTTTGGTAACCCTAATTATAAGCGGTTGTGCCGCAGAACACGAGATAAGCATAAAAATTAGCCCGGTTGAAGGTGGGCAAATAGATGGTGAGGGCGTCTACGAGGAAAGTGAAACTGTGGAACTAAAAGCTACTCCCGAGGAAGGGTTCTATTTTAGCGGGTGGGAAGAAGACGGAAAAATAATTAAAAGTGACAAAACATATGTGT
>PUKQ01000069.1 GCA_003550565.1 Syntrophomonadaceae bacterium | reverse complement strand
GCTAGGGCTCTACCATTGAGCTACACCCGCCTGACTGTCTTCTGCTAATGGTATTTTAAACAATATAAAAAGTATTGTCAAAAAAACACTTCAACTAACAGGAAATAGCATGGCCTTTGTCTAAGGATATAGTATCATTATGTGTTTTGTTTAAATAGTATATTTAAAGCAAATATAAATTGAAGCATTTTAACAAAATTTAATAATTTTATAAGAGAAAGGAGCAGAATAAATGAATCTGGTAGAAAAAGCCTTAATGCACGCTTTATTTGTGCACCTTCATCACAATATCGACAAAGCTATTGATTTTAAAGCATTCCAAAAACTTAACCAGGAAGTAAGCCAAACCTGGCCCGATTCATTACTGGTAGGTCCCGATGCTAACGATGATGCCGCAGTTGTGAAGATACCCGGAGAAAATACTCTTGTAGCTACCAAACAAGAAAGCCATTGTTCTCCCTGTGTGCCCCGTCCTTATGACGGAGCAGCTACAGGCGCCGGAGGCGCAATGCGCGATGTAGTGGCTATGGGAGCCAGGCCTCTCTTTATACTTGATTTCATCGGAACCAGGCCTTTGGATGAAGAAGTTATAGTAGGCACATGCGGCTTTAAAGGCAAATGCACATGCGGAAATTGCAAAAGCATGACCAGTCAAGAAAGACTCAACTTAATGCTAGATGGAATTAAAGAAATGTGTAAAACAATGGATGTATTCATAGCCGGCGGCGGTTTTTCCACTTCATTCAGCGATATTGTTCCGGCAGTGGTAGTAAGTGTTTTCGGTAAAATGATCACCAAAGAACCGCTTACTAAACCTGCCAAGCAAGCCGGAGACAAATTGATTATCATTGGAGAAACTGGTAGTGATGGCAACGATACCCTTTACAGGGCAGGCTTGATTTCCGAATTGCGCCCGGCAAAAGCCCTCTTTAATGAAGAAAGGGCAACTATGGATGCCACCCTGGAAGCTTTTAAAACAGAGAAAATAAACTCTTGCTCAGACCTGGGTGCTGCAGGTATTGGAGCCGCCGTATGTGAATCAGCCCGCTTTGGCAATTTAGGGGCAAATGTTAACCTGGAAGATGTTCCTTTAAAAGAACAAGGACTTTCACCGGAAGAAATATTAATATGTGAAACTCAAGGGCGGATGTTGCTGCAGGTTGCCCCCGAAAATGTGGATGAGGTGATGGAAGCAGTCACCTCTTCGAGAGTAAAGGCAAATGTTATCGGAGAAATAACAGCTGACAGCCAATCTGTTTTCACTTATGAAAACAAAAAAATAGCGGTTATACCCAATAACCCTTCCGATGAAACTATAAGAGAGCTTAAAGCCCTCTAAAAAACTAAGTAGTTATTAATTTATTTTTACCTATCCCTTTGCAGGTCGTAAAGTATTTTTTCCAAATACCATTCCTCGGAGCGATTGGGGTGTTTTTGCTGTAAATTGGCAATATATCTATTAATAGTTTCATCTGCCTGCTGGGGAGGCATGTTTAACTGTTTACGACATTCCGCCCTTAAACTTTTCACTTTTGTCGATTCAACCCCGCCTCGTCTCCAATAAACAAAAGCAATCACACCGATAATCACCAATATAATTACCACCGTCAAAGCCGTATCCATAAATTATCTCCTCCTTTTAAACAAGAATTACATACTACTTTAAAAGTACTCTTAAATTACAGCATCACTTTCTTCTATTTAATATTAATTTTACAAAAAAATATAAAATCCTACCTCACTTCATTATAGTTTTTATTAATGTTTGCCGGAAAGAATATTATATGCTCTAATGCTTGTGTTGATGGAAAATTGATATAATGATAGTATGTGAAATAATTAAAATAATATCTAATAAAAAATGGTGGTGAATGGTTATGAGTAAAAACGAAAAAGCAAAAGTCTACTACGTAGATAGGCGCTCTACCGGGCATGAAAGTAGTTTAAGGAATAAGCTAAAACATTTAATAGAAAAGGCAGACACTCCCAAAACGATTTCACCCGGAGATATGGTGGGTATAAAATTACATTTTGGAGAAAAGGGCAATACAACTTATATACATCCCACGCTGGTTAGAGAAACCGTAGATTACGTAAAGGAGAACCAGGGTGAACCCTTTTTAACCGATACTAACACTCTCTATGTAGGAAAAAGATCTAACGCTGCCCAACATCTGCAAACTGCCCTGGAAAACGGTTTTTCTTTTGTAACTGCCGGCGCTCCTCTTATCATTGCCGATGGTTTAAAAGGGCGCAGTTACCAAAAATTAGAAGTAGATTTGAAACATTTCCAAACCGTTAATATTGCCGCAGAAATCGAAGAAGCCGATGCCATGATAGTTCTTTCTCATACCAAAGGACACATTTTATTTGGATTCGGCGGTGCCTTAAAGAACCTGGGGATGGGATGCAGTAACCGCACAGGCAAGCAATACATCCATTCCCCCATGTTGCCGGAAATAAACCCACGCAGGTGCATAGCTTGCGGGGAATGCCTTGACTGGTGCCCCGAAAATGCTATTTCTATTATTAGCGGTGAAGAAGGCAAAGATATTGCCCACATAGACGAGGGAAAATGCATAGGCTGTGCCGAATGCATAGTTGTTTGCCGCCACAAAGGAGTAAAAATCCAATGGAAAACCGACATAAAAGAATTACAAGAAAAGTTGGTAGAATATGCTTACGGATCAATAAAGAGCAAAAGTAAAAAGTGCCTTTATGTAAACTTTCTCATGGATATTATTCCCGATTGTGATTGTAACAGTTGGAGCGACGCTCCCATAGTCCCCGACATCGGTATTTTGGCATCCTCAGATCCGCTAGCTATTGATCAAGCCTCAATAGATTTAATCAACCAACAAACAGGATTACCCGGAACAGCATTGGAGAAAGCAGTATCACCGGGTGAAGATAAGATCTTGGGCATTTATCCTCATTGTAGTTACGCTACAAGTTTAGAATATGCTGAAGAGCTGGGCATGGGCACAACTAATTATGAGTTAGAAAAAATAGATTAAGTAATTTCTTTTTAGATTTAGCTTTTTAGGTAGGAAGTGGACAATTTGGGCAAAACCAAGAAAATGCTGAAAGACTATTCTCCCGGAGAAATAATTGCCTTATTCAAAGACTTGAACGAACCCTCATACAGAGCGGATCAAATTACAAACTGGATATATAAGAAAAAAACACTCAACATTGATGAAATGACGAATTTACCCGTTTACTTAAGAGAAAAATTAAAAAAAGAAGTAAATATAAATATGCTAACTATAAAAAAAAAGCTGGTTTCTCCTAAAGACGGCACGGTTAAATACTTATTTGAAACCTTAGATGGAGAGTTATTAGAGTGCGTGGTAATGAAACAATATTACGGCAATACGGTTTGCATTTCATCACAAATAGGATGCGGTTTGGGGTGTTTGTTTTGCGCCTCCACTAAAGGCGGATTAGTTAGAAACCTGACTCCGGGAGAAATGCTGGATCAAGTTATTTTAGCCGAAAAATATTTGGGAGAAGAGGAAAAAATAAATAATATAGTAGTAATGGGAATGGGAGAGCCCTTATATAACCTAAATAATTTGATCAGGTTTTTGCAAACAGCAAATGATGCTAAAGGGCTGGGTATCAGTTTAAGAAATATTACTGTTTCTACAGCAGGTATTGCTTCCAAAATAACTGAATTTGCCGAGGAAAAAATGCCGGTAACCCTTGCCGTGTCCCTCCATGCTCCCGATGATCAAACCAGGTCAGAAATCATGCCCATTAACAAAAAATACCCCTTAAAAAAAGTTTTGGATTCATGTGAAACATATATTGATAGAGTAGGAAGGCAGATAACTTTCGAATACATTTTGCTGGCAGGCATTAATGATAGTAATGAAAAAGCATACAAACTAGCGCATTTAATTCAAGGCAGATTGTGCCATGTTAATTTGATACCGGCAAATCAAGTGGATCATGTGGGAATGGAAGGTGTAAGAAGACCTGATAAAAAACGAATTAATGATTTTTTTGAGATTTTAAGGAAGAATAACATTTCGGTTTCAATTCGCAAAGAACAGGGTGAAGACATAGAAGGAGCATGCGGGCAACTGCGGCGCCGACACTTATGATAATAAGGGATTAGAAGTAATACTATTTTGGCAGGGCAAATTTATTTTCAAAATACATGCTTCTGCCTTTATGCCTCTAAAAGATACAGCCGAAGCAGGTAGAGGCCAGCTTGGGAAGCTCTTTCCTTGATTTCCCGGCGGCTACCCCAAAACTCGTAACGTTTACAAGATAAACCTTGCTCTGTTTCCAGGGCAATATAAGTTAATCCCACAGGTTTTTCCGGGGTTCCCCCTGTAGGACCTGCAATACCGGTAATGCTAAGCCCTATATGGGCATCATTTAAACGCCTTACGCATCGGGCCATTTCGGAAGCCACTTCTTCGCTCACAGCACCGTGCCTTTCAATCAAATCAGGAGCAACCCCAAGAATTTCCGTCTTGGCCGGATTGCTGTAAGTTACCAAACCTGATTTAAAATAACCGGAACTATTGGAAATATTAGTCATCCGGTGGCTTAAATATCCACCGGAACAAGATTCAGCCAAAGCTACTGTTTTTTTCTTTTCCCACAACAGTTTAGCCACAGCCATTTCCAGGTTTTCATTGTCTTCTCCATACACATAATTACCCAAAACAGCTTTTATTTCTGCAGCCGTTTCTTCAATGAGGTTATTCGCTTCCCGGGTTGAAGAGGCAAAAGCCGTAATACGCAAATGAATTTCAGCACCCTTGGCCAAAGGCGCTATGGTGGGGTTGCTCTGACGGTCTAAAATATCTTTAATTTTGCTTGCCAATGAAGATTCACCTATTCCCACCATTCTCAGAATTTTGGACTGCAAAACCCCCAATTCTCCGGTAGACTGTAATCTATTTTGCAGGCGAGGTACTACCTGACTTTGAAACAAGGGCATCATTTCTTTCGGAGGTCCGGGGAGTAATACTACAATTTGACCTTGTTTTTCTATATATATTCCCGGCGCCGTGCCTCTATCATTAGGCAAAAGCTCCCCGCCCCGGGGAACCATAGCTTGTTTCCGGTTTACCTCCGGCATGGAGCGCAGGCGTTTCCCAAAAAAATTTTCCAATGTTTTTTCCCAAAATTCATTTTTTTCCAGGGGCAGATTTAGCTCCTCGGCAACTGCGTCCCGAGTTATATCATCTTCTGTAGGTCCGAGTCCACCAATTAAAATTACCAGATCCGTTCGTTGAAGAGCCAGGGCAAATACTTCTTTCAGGCGTTTTTCATTATCACCTACAACTGACTGATAGTAAACTCCTACACCCAGGGCAGATAATTCCCGGGCTATTTCCCGGGCATTGGTATTTGTAATTTGCCCCATCAGCAATTCAGTTCCTACCGCTATGATTTCACATCGCATATTAGCCAAACCTCTTTTCAAATTCTTTTCCGCAACTCAGCCGCCTGCCCATATAAATATTTTTCAAAAACAGGCAGGCCTCTTTTCCCCACCAACTGGAACATAAGCCAAAATGCTGCAAGTAAAAAATAAAACAAAGCAAATCACTTTTGCGACCTAACAGCAAAAAGAACCAATAGCGGTATTAAAGGCAAAAAGATATTTACATTAATTTTGATGGTATCTTGCTACTTGTAAAAATGACTTCTGTAAATGTACTTTAATAAATCAAAAAAATAGTATCACATAATAGAGAAGTAAAACAACCAACCTTAATGAGGGAAAATATAATTAGCCCTTAAAAATAATTAAAGTTGGAGAAAGCCTATTTATTAATTCTCTCTCCAACTTTAATATACTTAATCCAGGCAAATTATTTTAAGTGTATTTGAATATTTCCTCCTCTACTAATGTTTTAACGAGGAGGACCCTTTCCATTATTCTGAGCTCTTTCGAAATTTTCTCTGGCATGTTCAGGCGCATGTGCGGGAGGTCCTTTGCCTTTTGAGTTGTTTCCATTTTCGGCCTCACCATTATCCGCCTCTTCATCACCGTTTTCCCCGTTTTCGTTATTGGCTTCTTCATCACCGTTTTCTGCTTCTCCGTTTTCACCCTCTTCATCCTTAGCTTCCTCGTCACCATTTTCCGCTTCTTCTTCGCTGTCTCCGTTCTCTACACCTTCATCTTCGCCATTGCCATTATTATTCCCGCCGGCATTACTCCAAGGGGGAGGTCCTTCTTGGTTAGATTGGGCCCATTCCCAATGCATCCTAGCATGCTCGGGAACCCAAATCGGAGGCCCTTGGCCTTTTACATCAGCACCGTCTTCCCCCTCACCATTATCCGCCTCTTCATCACCGTTTTCCCCGTTTTCGTTATTGGCTTCTTCATCACCGTTTTCTGCTTCTCCGTTTTCACCCTCTTCATCCTTAGCTTCCTCGT
>PUKQ01000234.1 GCA_003550565.1 Syntrophomonadaceae bacterium | reverse complement strand
CGGGTAGAGGTAGCAGGATTGCCAGCGCATACTGTTTTGCAGCATCTGCGCCGGGGAGTAATTCTGGAAGAAGGCAAAACTGCCCCCGCTCAAATAAGGAAAGTAAAAATGATTAATAGCGGTGGAAATGCCCTGCTGGATGTAACGCTGCATCAGGGGTGGAAGAGGCAGGTTAAGCGCATGTTTCAAGCGGTGGGGCACCCCGTGCGAAAAATGCAAAGAATCCGTTTTGCTTTTTTGGAAGTAGAAGGCCTGGCTCCCGGTTCTTACCGCTACCTTCATAAAATAGAAATAGAGGGTTTGCAAAAACTGGTGGGGTTAGCGGGGGAGGAAAATGGGAATGAAGACTCATAAAAAGCATTGTTAAAGGATTTTAACTAGTTTGAAGCAGGAAATTAGGGGTAATTAAAAGAAATTGCCACTAATGAAGGGGTAAAATAATAAATAATTATAATCTGGGTAAGTTGACTCTGATTAAATGAAAGAGAGGGGTAGGAAAATGTTTATGATGGGAGAAGAAAACCATGTTGATTTTTTAACTCAAAGAAACGACTTGTTAACATCCGATTTGCGGGAAAGTGAACAGAAGAGTGGACATGCAGAAGAGAAAATAAAAGAGGGAAGCGAAGAACAAGACAAAGCTGAAATTCTGGAATACGACCCCGATACAATCCGCTTGAAAGTGCGCCTGGATTACCGGGGAAAAGCTCGCCCTCCCAGGTTTTTCTTTGGCGGGAAGTCTTCGGAAGAAGTAGCGGAAACCATCAGGGAGCAAAAAGTGGCTTTTTGGAAAAACACTCCTTTGCAGGGCGTCAAGATTGAAAATATTGAGGTATATGAGATCTTCACCGTATTGGAAGAATACGATGACACGGAAGAAGAAGTTACTTACGCTCCCATTGAATTAACTATCATGGCTGCTTCTCTGGAAGATTGTGTCTACCTGATTTCCCGGGAAGAATTTCGCCGGGTGGAGATATTAAGCCCTTCTAAGATTAAGATGAGCTCCAAAGAAGTAGAGAAGCTTTTTGTTAAATTCAGCGAGTTTTTCCGTAGACTTTACATGCAGTAGTTTGATTATGAAAACTAAATTTTTTATAAAGGCAAAGAATGGTTTAGAAAGATCTTGTCAAACTTTAGTATTTGTTATATAGTGAGATAAAGCAAAGGTTGAGGAAGTTTATGAGGAATGAAGGTGGAGTAAGGTTTAGTAATTAGGCAGAGTTGGAGAGGTTGAGAGTGGAACAGGTTATGGTGAGGGGAATTAGAGGAGCTATTACGGTAGAAGAGAATTGCAGTGATGAAATTATTCAGGCAACTGCTGAACTGGTTGAGGAAATGGTTAGGGCAAATGATGTGAAAGTGGAAGATGTTGCTGCTGTATTTTTTTCATTAACTCCGGATTTAAATGCCGCATTTCCAGCTAAAGCTGTTCGCTCATTGGGATGGAAAAATGTTCCCCTTTTTTGTACCACTGAAATAGATGTACCCGGTGCGGTGAGCCAGTGTATAAGAGTGATGATATTGGCGAACACGCTAAAGGGTCAGGAAGAAATTAAACATTTGTATCTAGGTGAAGCGCGGAAATTAAGAGAAGATTTACAGGACACCTGGTAATACCAATCTTTCTGCATTTATGCAGAAGCCGGTTAAGGTATACGGTGTCTTGTTTATTTATTAAGTTAATATTATGCGGGTTGTCTGTAATAAGAGTTCTTAATAATCCAATAAACTTAAGAAATATTAAGCCGGGGAGGGAGTAACTCTGTATATAGCTATTGATGGGCCTGCCGGAGCGGGGAAAAGTACCATAGCCAGGGAATTGGCCAAGCGGCTAAATATTAAGTACCTGGATTCAGGAGCCATGTACAGGGTGATTACTTTAAAAATTTTACGCACAGGCACGGATATTAAAGATGAAAAAAAATTAAATTCACTTATAGAAGATACGCAAATTGATGTCAAAGGCGAGCAGGAAAGCTCCCGCATATTCCTTGATGGTACTGAAGTAACCGCAGAGATAAGGAGTGCGGAAGTAAACGGGTATGTATCTCAGGTTTCTGCTGTGCCCATGGTGAGAGAAGCCATGGTGGCTTTACAGCAAGAAATTGCCCGTCAGTATGGAGCAGTAGTCATGGATGGCCGGGATATTGGGACCTGTGTTCTACCCCATGCAGACTTAAAAATATATTTGGATGCATCGCCGGAGGAAAGGGTGAAGAGACGCTGGGAAGAATGTCGTGCTAAGGGGCAACATTCTTCTAAGGAAGAAATTGCAAAAGAAATCGGCATGAGGGATAACATAGACAGCAGCAGAGATGTTTCTCCCCTGGAGGTAGCCCCGGGGGCAATAGTGGTGGATACTACTAATATGGGCATACAACAAGTAGTAGAAGTAATAGCCGGTTATGCCGGAGAGGTAAAATGTTCGGATTGAATAATACTGAGGCTGAAGCCAGACAAGCAACAGATTTAAATGCGGGTGGTTTGTTTTACAAGTTGGCCCGGGCAGTATTTAGCATATTTTTCCGGTTGTTTTTTCGCTGGAAGATATACGGACGGGAAAATATCCCCTCAGAGGGTGTTTATATTATATGTTCCAACCATATTAATTGGTTCGATCCTCCTCTGGTAGGGGGGGCGGTACGTACGGGAACTCAAATATGTTTTATGGCCAAGGGGGAGCTTTTTCAGATACCAATTTTCAGTTACCTGATTAGAAAGCTGGGGGCTTTTCCCGTGCGCAGGTATAAAGCAGATCGCCAGGCCATTCAGCATGCTTTGAATGCATTGAAAGAACGGAAGAGTTTGGGGCTTTTCCCGGAAGGAAGCAGGAGCAAGACCGGTGAACTGCAAAAACCGCATCATGGACCTTCTTTGATTGTTCTAAGGGGAGGTGAGCCGGTTATACCGGTAGCCATAAAAGGGCCTTACCGTCTGTTCAGGCCGATAAAAATTAACATTGGGGCACCTATTTATTTTGCTCCAAAGGAGAAATCAAATAAAATTACACGTAACGAGGTGAGGAGAGTAAGCTATAAGATAATGGATGAAATAAAAAAATTGAAGGATGAAATTTAAGGGATTTTTTGGAGAAGAGGAGTGAAATGGAATGGAAATTAGGTGCAGTAAACACGCCGGTTTTTGCACAGGAGTGCGCAGGGCTGTGGAGATGGCTTCAGACCTTGCCCGGGAAGAGGGTGAAGTTTATACCCTGGGATCTTTAGTCCATAACGAAGAAGTAGAAAAATATTTAAGTTCTCAGGGTATAAAAGCAGTTTCTTCCCCGGAGGAAGTGGAAAAAGGCAATCTTATTATTAGAACTCACGGAGAAGGGCCGGATATCTTGGAGGAAGTGCTCAATAATCCTGAAATTATTCACCATGATGCCACCTGCCCCCATGTAAGAAAAGTGCAGAGATTAGCCCAAGAACTTACCGAAAAGGGATACCAGGTGGTGATATGGGGCAAGCCTGACCACCCCGAAGTAAAAGGCATTGTGAAATGGACGGGGGATAAGGCCATTGTGGCTTCTTCCATTCAGGCGTTAACCCGGAAAAATATAAGTTCGCCGGCAGCTTTGATCGCCCAAACTACCCAGGAAAAAAAATCTTTTGAGAGCGCAGCGCAAAAGTTTAAGTCCATGGTGGAGGACGGCGAAGTTCATGATACATTGTGCCCGGCAGTGGTAGAATTACAAGAAGAAGCGGAAGAAATGGCCTCGCAGGCAGACTTGATGATTGTTATCGGGAGCTCGGAAAGCAGCAATACGGAAAAACTTGTTAAGTTATGTATTCGTAAAACGCCTACTTACCGGGTAGGGGGGGGCGAAGATATAAATAAGGAAATGTTTAGTGATATTAATTTGGTGGGAGTCGTTGCCGGGGCATCGACCCCCGATTGGATTATTAAGGAGGTATTGGCAAAAATGGAAGAAATAAAAAATGAAGAAAAAGAACACACACTAGATAATGCAGATGATCTTGAACAAAAAGAAGCAGAGAGTAAAGAATCGACTGACATCATGGAGCAGACAGAAGAAGCAGCAACCCAAGAGTTGGCAAGTGAAGAAACGGAAGTGCCGGTAGAAACTGCGCCGGCGGAAGCAGGGGAGGTTGTTTCCGAAAAAGAGGCTTCGGCAGATTCCGCTGAATTGAAAGAAGAAGTTTCTCAAGCAATAGATGAAGAACAAACTGGTGAGGTAGCCGCAAAGGACAGTGAGGATGCAGCTCTTACCCGGGAAGAAGTAACCGAAGAAACCGCGTCAGAAGAAGATGCTGGCGTTTCCGAAAAAGAAACTGAAGAAGAAAAAGAGGAAGAAATAGAGGGCGCGCCGGAAACTGCGGCAAAAAGCGGAGAAACTTTGGAAGATGCAGAGGAAAGTGATGATGCTTCCGCAGCCACATTGGCTGAACCTGAAGATTCCGGACAGGAAACGGAAAAAGAAGAAGATTTATTTGATTATCCCCTTGAGATAAAAACTTTTCAGGAAGGGGAGGTGGCCACCGGGGTAGTAGTGCAGGTGGAAGAAGACAGCGTTATGATAGACTTGGGTAATAAAATGGAAGCCTTGCTGCCCGGCGGAGAGGTTTTTCTGCGTGAAGGAGAAACCCTGGCAGACAAGTTTCCTCTTAATTCGGAATTGGAAGTATTAATTATCAAGGTGAAGGATGAGGAAGGGGAAATACTGGTTTCGCATCGGCGCTTGGAAAGGATGAAGCTTTGGGAAAGGCTCCGGGAAGTTCTTGAAAGTGGGGAAACTATTTACGGGAAAGTGAAAAATGTTGTTTCTGCGGGAATAATTGTAGAACTGGGAGCAGGTATAGAAGGTTTTATGCCCGGTTCCCATGTGGATGTGCAGTATATCCCTGAATTTAATAAATTTCAAAACCAGGAAGTCCCTTTTAAGGTCATAGAAATCGATCAGGAAAAAGAAAAGGTTATAGTTTCCCGTAAAAAGTACATCGAAGAATATAACGAAAGCAAGAAAGAAGAAACCCTGCAAAATTTGCAAGAGGAAACCGAAATTAATGGCGTTGTGCGCCGCCTAACAAAGTTTGGGGCTTTTATTGATGTGGGAGGTATTGACGGGCTGGTTCATGTGTCCGAGATATCTTGGGGAAGGGTGAATCACCCCCGGGATGTTCTCAATGAAGGTGATGATGTTAAGGTGAAGATATTAAAAGTGCTCCCCGAGGAAGAAAAAATTAGTTTGAGCATCCGGCAAACCCAACCCGATCCCTGGGAAGAAGTGACGCGCAAATTCAAAATAGGGGAAATAACAGGCGGTACGGTCACCCGCCTGGTTGATTTTGGCGCCTTTGTAGAAATAATGCCCGGTGTGGAAGGATTGGTGCATGTTTCTCAAGTTGCCGATCATCATGTAACTCACCCCAAAGAGGTTTTGGAAGAAGGCGCTGCCGTGGATGTAAAAATCCTTGATTTAAGGCCGGAAAATAAACGCATCAGCTTAAGTATAAAAGAAGCTCAGAACCGCGCCGTTGACGATGCAAATGTTTCATATAATGCGGAAAACGGCAGCGGAGTAACTCTGGGAGACGTGTTCGGGGATCTCTTTAATAATGAAAAGCAGTAGCAGGCAAAAGATATAAAAGAGTTTTATTAGGCAATATTCTTAGTAAAACAACCGTAAGACTCATTACGGTTGTTTTTTTCCCCATGATGATGTTTATTATTTAGGTATTATTTATGAATGAGAATAAAAATTGTCAAAAAAATTGATTGACATTATAATGTTGAGTAACTATAATTACATTATTTTAGAAGAATTGGAACTTTGTTAAGAAAAATTATTGATGCCATAGGAAAGGGCTTTTAATATGTTTGAGACTGAGGCGGATAAATCAAAAGGTATTTATATATCAAGCGTGATGGTCGGTTCGGTGGCCGAGGAAGTTGGTTTGGAAGAAGGCGACATCCTCCTTAGCATTAATGATAAAAAACCAGCTGATATAGTTGATTATCGTTTGCTTACGGCTGAAGAAGAAATTGAACTGGAAATACTAAAAAGGGACGAAGAGCCGTGGGTTATAGAAATAGAAAAAGATTTCCAGGAGCCACTGGGTTTAAGTTTTTCCCCCCATACCATTGATCCGGTAAAAACATGTGCTAACAACTGCGTTTTCTGCTTTATAAGCCAGAATCCTCCCGGCATGCGCCAAACGGTTTACTTTCGAGATGATGATTACCGTCTTTCTTTTTTGGAGGGTAATTATATTACTTTAAACAACCTTACTGCGAGAAATATGAAGCGGATTGTCAAAGATAAAATTTCGCCCCTTTATGTTTCCATTCATGCCACACGTTCCAGGTTGAGGCAGAAGATGATGCGTAATCCCGAGGCAGGGAAAATTATGCGCAAGCTCCGCTTCTTAACCAGAAAGGGCATACATCTGCACGGGCAAATTGTAGTGTGCCCCGGCTGGAATGACGGTGCAGAACTGGAAAGGAGTTTAAATGACCTTGCTTTCCTGGGGAAGGCCATGAAAAGCGTAGCGGTAGTGCCGGTGGGGTTAACGGCCCACCGCGATAACCTTACTCCCTTGAATCCCGTGAGCAAAGGGGAAGCTGAAGAAACGGTGCAAACGGTTCATCGCTTTCAAGAGCGAATGCTGCGCAAAAGAGGCTCGCGCTTTGCTTTTCTTGCCGACGAGTTTTATCTGGCAGCGGGGGTGCCCGTGCCTCCGGAAGAGTCTTATGAAGATTTTCCTCAACTTTCCAACGGGGTCGGGATAATCCGGCTTTTTAAGGAAGAATACCGGGAATGGTCCGGGAATTCGAAATTAAAAGCTCCGGCGTCTCCCTTAAAATTAACCGTAGTAACAGGTGAATCTACCGGAGAATTATTGGCGCCGGTTGTTCATGATATTAATAAAATAAGCAATCTGCAGGCTAACCTGGAAGTGGTGCCCAACACTTTTTATGGTCCCGCTGTAACGGTTTCAGGGTTGCTTGCCGGCTTTGATCTATTGGAAGCATTGCAGGGCAAGGATTTGGGGGATGCTCTCATTGTGCCGGGAGTGATGTTAAAAGAAGGGGAAAGTGTTTTTTTGGATGGGCGTACCCCGGAAGAAGTGGCTGCAATTTTGGGGGTAAAACTAATACCGGTGTTTAATTTAAGTGAATTGTCTTCTAACATTGATTCCCTGGGAGAAAAAGGAGAATCAGAGCAATGTCAGTCCCCGTTGTAGCTATTGTAGGAAGGCCAAATGTTGGCAAGTCGACTTTGTTCAACCGCCTCACGGGAGGGCGGACGGCTATAGAAGATCAAGAATACGGTATAACCAGAGATCGGCTTTATGGAAAGGCGGAATGGAGGGGACGTGAATTCACCCTCATAGATACGGGAGGCATAACATTTGGCGATAGTTGTTCCCTGGAAACACAGGTTCATCGCCAGGTGGAATTGGCTGTAGAAGAGGCTGATTTTGTGTTAATGCTGGTAGATGCCCTTGAGGGTATAACACCACTTGACTACGAAATTGCTAATTACCTGCGCAAGTCCCGTAAAAAAGTACTGTTGGTAGTAAACAAGGCAGAAGGAAGCAGGCATGAGTGGGAAACTTATGCATTTTACGAAATTGGTCTTGGTGAGCCCTTTCCGGTTTCAGCTTCCCATGGCTTAGGCAGCGGTGATCTACTTGATAAAGTAGTATGGGAGCTTCCCCCAGAAGATGCCCCGGATAGCTGCCTGCAGGATGTTATCAAAGTAGCGGTAGTGGGCCGTCCCAATGTAGGCAAGTCTTCATTGATAAACTGCCTTTTGGGAAAGGAAAGAGTGATTGTTGACGAGGAACCGGGTACTACGCGAGATGCCATAGATACATTTTTAGAGCATGAGGGAAAAGGGCTTATGCTGGTTGATACGGCAGGACTGCGCCGCCGCTCCAGGATTAAAGAAAATGTAGAATATTACAGCGTCCTTCGGGCGGTAAAAGCTGCCCGCAAAGCAGATGTAGTCCTGGTAGTATTTGATGCCGATGCCGGTTTTAGTGAGCAGGATCAAAGAATTGTCGGAATAGCTCATGAAGCCGGTAAGGGTTTAATATTTGTCTTAAATAAATGGGACTTAACCAATCCGCAAGAAAAGGGAGCCGATGAATACCGCAAAGAGATCAGAAAGGTGTTTGCATTTGCGGATTATGCCCCCGTGTTATTTGTTTCGGCCTTAAAAGGACGGGGAGTAGGGAAAATTACAGAAGTTGTTCAAAAAGTAGATGAAGAAAGCAAAAAGAGAATCTCTACACCGCTACTTAACGAATTGCTGCAGGATGCCCTGCTGGTCAACCCGCCGCCGACTAAAAAAGGTAAAAAGGCCAATTTATTTTATGTAACCCAGCCGCATATTCAGCCGCCTACTTTTGTGTTTTTTGTTAACGATCCCCAGTTAATACATTTTTCTTACCTGCGTTACCTGGAAAACCGATGGCGGGAAGCCTTCGGTTTTGAAGGAACACCTCTGGTATTCAAATTGAAGCCGAAAGGAACGCAAAAACGGTGGGGTGAAAAAGGCAGCATAAAATCTTAAAATTCTGGTGCGCCAGGTTGAATTTTTTGCCCGGATAAAGATAAAACATATTTGCCAAAAAGAGTTATAGAAGGGGTGTATTTTATGGGGGAAGCATCAAGCTTTTTTTTACTGGCGCTGTTTTCTTATTTGTTGGGTTCGGTGCCATTTGGCTTAATCATAAGCAAGAGGGTTCAAAACATAGACATAAGAGAACATGGCAGTGGAAATATTGGAGCTACCAATATTTTACGCAGCATGGGGCCGGTGTATGGGGTGATAGTTCTTGTCTTGGATATGGGAAAAGGTTTGGCAGTTATAGGAACAGCCCGATACATGGAAGTGGAACCGGCGGTGATGCTCCTTTCCGGATTTCTGGTAGTCTGCGGGCATTGTTTTCCCATTTTTTTGCGTTTTAAGGGAGGCAAAGGAGTGGCGACAGCCCTGGGTGTTTTACTGCTCATGCCGGATTTTTTATTGCCCGTTTTGAGCATAATAGTAATTTTTGTGGTAATTGTGGCTCTCACGCGTTATGTTTCTCTGGGTTCTATTACTGCTGCTGTTTTGATTCCCGTAACATTTTTAATATTAAACTTCACGGAACTGTTTGAGTATACATGGGAACACGTGATTTTTGGGGTAGGGGTATCTGCTGTATTGATTGTCCGGCATAGGGATAACATAAGAAAACTGCTTCAGGGCACGGAATCTAAAATAGGTAACAGGCAGTAACTCTTTTTAACATTGCCGCAAAAAAATGATTTTATATTTTTCGATAATATGTTAACATTATTAAGTGTGCTCTTTACTGATATTAATAATATATTAAGCACCATAAATAATTGTTATGTTAAATTAGAGAAATAAAAGCAGGAAGAAAAAGAAAAAGGAAGAACAATAGAACCACAAGGAGGTGTGAACTATATGAACCCATATATTCACCAAAAACCGGCAAACCATTTTAAGCGTTATGATGGAAATCCAATTCTTTCGCCTGACCGCTGGCCATATGCCTGCAATTCCACTTTCAACCCCGGTGTAATAGAACATAACGGGGAAACCCTGATGCTGGTCAGGGTAGAAGATATGCGCGGATTTTCCCATTTGACCAGGGCCAGGAGTAAAGACGGCAAAACCAATTGGGTAGTTGATGATGAGCCTGCTCTTGTACCTGACCCGGGGCTGGATGAAGAACAATTTGGAGTGGAAGATCCACGTATTGTTTGGTTAGAGGAACGTCAGGAATATGCCGTTACTTATGTATCTTTCTCCCAGGATGGCCCTGTAGTTTCCCTGGCTATGACCAAAGATTTTCAAAATTTCCGGCGCTGTGGTCCCCTACTGCCGCCGGAAGATAAAGATGCTTCCCTTTTTCCCAGGTTAATTAACGGTCATTATGTGCTGATTCACCGCCCTATTATTAGGGGGGAAGCCCATATTTGGATCTCTTTTTCACCGGACCTGACTTTTTGGGGTAAACATAAAATACTTATCCCGGCGCGTCAGGGATGGTGGGATTGCCACCGTGTGGGATTAGGCCCGCCTCCTGTTGAAACACCGGAAGGATGGCTGATTATATATCACGGGGTTAGATACACTGCTTCCGGAAGTTTGTACCGGGTTGGTATTGCTATGCTTGATCTTGAGGAGCCCTGGAAAATTCTGCGTCGCTGTGACGAATGGGTTTTTGGTCCGCACCGCCCTTATGAAAGAGTAGGTGATGTGCCCGGTGTTACTTTTCCCACCGGAGTTACCGTGGATAAACAGACAAATGAATTAAGGGTTTATTACGGGGCCGCCGACACCACTACTTGCCTGGCTACGGCTGATTTAGACGATATTGTGGAACTGGCGATGAACTGTCCTGACAGCGGGTACGTATAAGGAAAATTACCATGCCGTAACTAAAGTGTTTACAAGCCAACATAAAGTTCATGAGGGCACTTATCGTCAACTGCCCCCACCTGGAAGGTGAGAGCTTGTGAGAACCCTTAGTTGACTATCCTATGCTCTTTGAGAACTACGTTCTCTTTTAAAAAAGTCACACGCCCCTTATTTTTTTAAGAGTGTTTTACGAAAATAAAACGGCAGGTATGAATATTTACCCCGATAATTATCATATCTTCCGAATTAAAGTAGAGTTGTTTCCGGAGTACAAAAGCATTTAAGTGTATGAGAGGAGAAACAGTTTATGAGTGTAGGTAGCTTGATTGGCCCCACCAGGGCGGCTTTCATATCTACTTATCCCCCTCGCAAATGCGGTATAGCTACTTTTACGGAAGATATTTTTAACAACCTCAAACAAGTATATAGCAGTGGAAACCGTATGGAAAATCAACACGATTACCTGCAGGTAATTGCTATGAATGATAGCCCCGATGGCTATACTTATGGCAAAGATGTTTCCTTCAGTATAAGAGAGCAGTACCGGGAAGATTACCGGCGGGCGGCGGACTATATAAACCTTTCTCCCATAGATCTGGTATGTCTTCAGCACGAGTTTGGCATTTTTGGTGGAGAAGAAGGAAGTTATATTCTCCAATTGCTGGGAAGATTAAAAAAACCGGTGGTTACTACCCTGCATACTATTCCGGAAAATCCTTTGCCTTCACGGAAAAAAACCCTTGAACAGGTTTGCTCCTATTCAACTATGATTGTGGTTATAGCTCATAAAGCTGTTCAGCTCTTGCAGGAAGTATATGGAATACCGTCCGAGAAGATTGTCATGATTCCTCATGGCGCGCATGATGTCCCCTTTCTGGATTCTTCGTATTATAAAGAGCAGTTCAAGGCTGAGGGGCGCCAGGTAATTTTAACTTTTGGGCTTATTGATGAGAACAAAGGCATAGAGTATGTCATTGACGCCTTGCCGGAGGTGGTACAAAGATTTCCTCAGGTTTTGTTCCTTGTCCTGGGCGCTACTCATCCCGGCATCAAAAAGCTTTACGGCGAAAAGTATCGTTATTCTTTGCAAAAAAGAGTGCGGGAAAAGAATTTAGCCGAGCATGTGGTATTTCATAACCAATATGTTTCCCTGGAACAACTCATCCAATTTCTGGTGGCTGCCGATATATATGTAACCCCTTATCTGGGGAAGGAACGGATTTCTTCCGGGACGCTCGCCTACGCCCTGGCGTGCGGCAAAGCCATTATCTCCACGCCTTATAATTATGCCGAAGAGTTAATTGGTGAAGATAGGGGGCTTTTCGTTCCCTTTGAAGACAGTCAATCCATGGCCGAGAAGCTAATTTTATTGCTTGAAGATGAAAATCTGCGTAATCGTTTACGCAAAAATGCTTACCAGTTCGGGCGTAATATGGTCTGGAAAGAGGTAGCTAACAAGTATGCCCTCCTTTTTGAGGGGGCAGTTTATGATTTTGGATGCCTGCTTAACCCCGCTCCCGGTGAATCCACTACCCTTATAGAGCAGGCTGTTTTACCGGATGTTAACCTGAATCACTTGAGGGCGCTTACTGATGATACCGGTTTGTTCAAAAAAGCCCTTTACACTATACCGGATCGCTTTCATGGTTATACCACTGATGATAATGCCAGGGCGCTTGCTGTGGCAATCATGAATTATCATCTATTTCAAGATAAAAGTGTTCTGCCTTTAATACAAACTTATTTTAGCTTTTTAAACTTTGCCCTTGATAAGGAGAGGGGAAGAATGAGATCCCACATGTCTTATGAGCGGCAGTGGTTGGATAAAGTAGGCACCGAAGATAGCCACGGACGATCAATATGGGCGCTGGGTTATGCCGTGGCGCACCCCCCTGATGAATCTGTATTGGGATTGGCAGTAACATTGTTCCACGAAACTATTGATGCGGCATTTAATTTTAAATATCCGCGGGCATGGGCTTATACCATTAAAGGCACTTTAGAGTACATGGAAAGGTTTGGCGGGGAGGCGCGAATGCATAAATTAATTGTAACCCTCAGCCAAAATCTCTTCAATCTATTTACTAATAATGCTTCTTCGGAATGGTTTTGGGGGGAAGATAAACTTACTTATGACAACCCTTGTCTTTGTGAAGCTTTAATTGCTGCCGGGCAGTACATGGAAAACAAAGAGATGGTGGAAATGGGGTTGAAATCACTGGAATGGCTTATTTCCGTGCAAACTGACCCCGGCTACGGGCATCCCTCATTTATTGGCTGCCGGCAGTGGTATCGACGGGGGGGGAAAAAATCGCGTTTTGATCAGCAGCCCATAGAAGCCACTGCCCTTGTTGATGCTTGTTACCGGGCTTATCTGGCCACAAATGACTCCTATTGGCGCAGGATGATGGATTGGGCCTTTAACTGGTATTTTGGCAATAACGATATTCATCAGGTAGTTTATGACTTTTCCACCGGCGGTTGTTTTGACGGCTTGCAGCCGGCAGAATTAATTCATAATCAAGGTGGTGAGGCGGTAGTATCCTACCTTCTAGCCTTGCATCGCATGCATCAGCTTTCTCACCAGCAAGCCCTCCATGATGCCGAATGACTTTCATAATTTTTTGTTCCGCGTATTAACTTTATTCCGGTTTTTACGAAAAGCAAAGCAGAAAGCCTACTGCTTGAGCTGTGGGAGTATGTCAAGGATTCATTTCATACGCTCCGTTTAAAGACAAAACATGGCGGTTCCAAACCCGGCTGTACCTGTCATTATCTACCACGGGTTTTTTCAACATTTTCAAAAAGAAATCCATTTGTGCCGGGGTTGCGCTGGCCTTGCCATATAGTTTGAGGGCAAAACTTGAAAAATCTCTCACCATGAAGTCAAAAATTTGATCTACCAAATCACTATCAATTTTATATATAGCTGCATTTTCTAAAATGAGCTGCCCATAGACTACCAGGGTGAAGAGCTCGCCCAATTGCATCACAAAATCGGTGTCTTTTTGTTGTTCTTCATGGGGTGGGGCTGTGGCTAAAAATTCCTTAAAAAGAGCTATCTGATCTTTAAAAACTTCTATATTGGGCTGCTCCCATTTACCAAAAACTGTTTTGTAGTCATGAAAGGTTACTTTGCCCAACCCCTTGGCCGGTCCCTGGTTAAATAAAAAGTGGTCATGTTTTTGTTCCGTTTGGGGGGAAATTTCGGGATATTCCGCAGGATTAAAAAAGTAATTAAAGAGAAATTTGCTGATCAGGGCCAGGTTCACGTGGACGGTTCCTTCCAGTTTGGGCAAAGCCCTGATATCCCGGGCGGCCATTTCAAAGTAGGTGTCTTTTTCAAAACCCTTGGCGGCAATAACATCCCAGAGCAAGTTTATTACTTCTTCTCCTTGGGTGGTAACTTTCATTTTAACTGTGGGGTTATAAAGCAAGTAGCGCCGGTCTTCTGGAGAGGCCGTGCGCTGGTAATCAGAAGCCCTCAGGGCAAAGAGTTTCATGGCTACCAGACGGCAGAAAGCATCGGTCAACATCTGGTTGACATGGGGGAAGTCGGTAACGTGCATGCCGTAAAGCTTACGGTTGGCAGCATGGGTGATAGCTTCGTAGAAAGCATGGGTGCAAATGCCTATGGATGCCCAGCCCAGGTTATATTTGCCTACGTTTACAGTGTTTAAAGCCGAGTCCCAGGCTTCTTGCCCCAAAGAAAGTATGTCGTCGTCGGTAACCGGGTAATCGCGCAGGGCAAAATCAGCTACATATGACTGGGCATTAACTACATTGTCTTTTAATTCGTAATTTTGGTTTTTATAATTGGCCACAAAAAAGACGTAATCGTCAGTATCGGCCATTTTACCAAAAGTAGAAACCATTTCGGCTATATTACCGTTGCCGATATAGTATTTTTCTCCGTTGGCAACATATTTACCATCTCCTTTGGGAGTAAGGGTCGTGTCCGTAGAATAAATATCTGCGCCGCGGTGCCTTTCGGAAAGTCCAAAGGCAAAAACGTGACCGTCTTTGAGAAGTGAAGCCGCCTTCTCCTTGGCTTTTTCGTTATTACTCATCCAGATAGGGCCTAAACCCAGTATACTGACCTGCCAGGTATACCAGTAGTGAAGGCCGTAGAAAGAAATTATTTCGTTGAAATGACAATTTCGCCATGTGTCCCAGCGGCAGTTTTCTTCCCCGTATTCCGGCGGGGTTAGCAGTTGGTAAAATATTTCGTTATCTTTTATATGCTCCAAGAAGTCTTCGTACCAAACCCGGTTGCGGTCATCCTCTTTAAGCTTTTGCTTGCCTTTGTTTTCAAAAAAACTAATGGTTTTTAGCATGACATCCCGGGTTTGTTTATCTAAGTGTTCTCCATTGTAAATGCGGGGGTTAAAAAGAACCATTCCTGGCACCTCCATGAAAGTTTCTATTATAACTACTTTATTACGAATTCAACAGGCCAAATATAAATACCTTTTTATGCATGAAGGGTTGATAAAAAATATTTACTATGGGGATAAAACATAGTAAAATAAACTTAGAATGTTAAAAAAGTAATGAAAATAAAAAAATATGCAATTATTTTTCTAATTAGCTTTGAAGATTATATTTGCAAAGGCATTAAAAAAATACGAAAGGAGGAAGTGTTAATGGCCGGTATCATCAGGGTGAACATGAATGAATTGAAAGTGACTGTAGAGGATTTACCTGCTGATTATAACCTTCTGGGGGGGAGAGGGCTTACTTCCCGCGTGGTACATGATGAAGTTCCTCCGGATTGTCATCCCCTGGGCCCCTACAACAAGATTGTCATAGCTCCCGGGGTGGTTTCCGGGACGAATGCTCCCAGTTCCGGCAGGGTTTCGGTGGGAGGCAAATCACCTCTAACAGGCGGCATTAAAGAAGCTAATGCCGGAACTCCCGTGGCTCAAAAACTGGGGCGGCTCAGGATTAAGGCTGTTATTGTAGAAGGAAAGCCAGCGGAAAAGGGTAGTTGGTTGTTGAAGATCAATAAAGATGGCGGTGAGCTTGTGCCCGCTGATTCATTAGAGGGTAAAGTTACTTCTGAGGTAAACCGGGCGCTTTTTAATGATTACGGGGAAAAAGCTGGAGTAATTACCATCGGGCCTGCCGGAGAAAACCGCATGTCTATGGCGGGAATTTGCTTTAATGACACTGAAGGGCGGGCATCCCGTTATGCCGGCAGAGGAGGCCTGGGCGCGGTAATGGGAAGCAAGGGCCTGAAAGCTCTTGTAATTGATGAAACCGATGCCCCCAAGGTAGAGATTAAAGATCCGGATTTATTTAAAACCGGAGCTAAAAAATTAAACGAGGGTTTGCGGAGCCATTTTGCGACTAAGCCCGGGGGGACGTTAAACTCTTTTGGAACTGCTGCTTTGATTAACATTCTTAATGAAGCCGGTGGGTTGCCTACCCGAAATTTCAGCGAAGGGGTTTTTGAAGGGGCCCGGCAAATTAGCGGAGAAACTATTTCTGATAAAGTGCAGCAAAGAGGCGGAAGCGGCATGATGGGGCACAGCTGTCATCCCGGATGTGTAATCCGTTGTTCCAATGTATACCCCAAAGCTGACGGCAGTGAACATGTTTCCTGTATAGAGTATGAATCCGATTGGGCTTTTGGTGCCAACTGCGGCATAGATAATTTAGACCATATTGCCGAGTTAATCCGCCTGTGTAATGAATACGGGTTGGATACCATTGAAGCGGGAGTTACCATGGGCGTGGCCATGGAAGCCGGATTGGCGGAATTTGGCGATGGCGAGGCAGCCATCAGGCTTATGCAGGAAATCGGCAATAATTCACCCCTGGGGAGAATTTTAGGTAACGGTAGTTACTTTACCGGTACTGCTTACGGCTTAACCCGTATTCCCGTGGTCAAAAGGCAGGGTATGCCTGCCTACGATCCGCGGGCAGTAAAAGGGATTGGAGTTACCTATATCACTTCCCCCATGGGGGCAGATCATACTGCCGGTTATACCATTGCCCCGGAGATCCTTTCCGTGGGAGGGCAGGTGGATCCCCTGGAAACATCTGATAAAACCGAGCTTTCCCGCACTTTCCAGCAGGTAACGGCATTTTTAGACAGCACCGGTTATTGCCTATTTATTGCTTTTGCTATTCTGGATTATCCTGACGCCAACGAAGGCATGGTGGAAACTGTCAACGCGGTACTGGGAACCGAATATACCCCTGATGATGTTCCGAAGGTGGGAACGGAAATTTTGAAGATAGAAAGAGATTTTAACCGCAAGGCCGGTATTACCAATGAATCTGATCGTCCTCCTGAATTTATGAAGTACGAAGCTTTGCCCCCGCATAAGCACACTTTCGACATTTCTGCGGGGAAACTGGATTCGGTTTGGGATTACATTGAATAAAATTAAAAGCCCGGTTGCTTCTGTGTAAGTTCAAGGGGAAACCGGGCTTTTTTATTGCATTGTATGAGGAAAAAAGGATGCTTCAAGAAATAAAATATAAGTTAATGTAGAAGTGAAGAAAAAAAAGTGAAGTTAAGAAAAGGTGAGTTACATGATGGAAGATAAATCTATGCTAAATATTACTGTTTATCTTTTTGCCAGTTTAAGAGATTACGCACCTGTAAGCACTTCTGCAGGTTCTTTCCATTATAAAGTCAAAGCCGGTACCTCCATTGAAAATTTGTGCCGGGAATTAGGGTTACCGCTGGAGGAATGCAAGCAGGCTTTTGTAAACCACCGCCGACAGCAGTGGGATTATCTTTTGCAGGAAGGTGATCGAGTCTCTCTTTTTCCGCCGATTGCCGGAGGCTAAACTAAATAAAGCTAATTTGCATTTACACATTTTGAATTTCAAATAATTAGCAATGATTCATAGTAAGTCATATTAGGCCCCCGCATTTTTATCAAAATTTTTTTGACAATTATTTGTTCTAATTGTAAAATGTTGTCGGGAAGTGTAAAATCATACCTGTATAATTCATACCCTGAGAGCTACAAATATATATTTACGCGACCCGTTTTTTTAAAATTTTTTTTAAGGGGAGGTGTGTACCTTAATTAAGTATTTTATTAAAATGCGGTTAATTTTAATTTCAATAATGGAAAAATTTGGCAGTAAAATGGTTTTTATTGCCAATTAGTGGAGGGGAGGGATGAATAAAGGAGAAAAACTGATAGTTTTTTTTTAAAAAATGAAAGAAGCAGTTATTACATTGTAAATTTTATTTAATGCTTTAGGGCTGAATGATTATTGTGTAAACCATTTATTTTTTTTTGTTTATCTCGATAAAAGAAAGGATGAAACAATAATGAATAGTTTGGGAGAGAGCATTTCAAATAAAAGAAAGAAAAATATTATCGGTGGGATGGTGCTGGCGCTGGTTTTTTTTCTGTCTGCCGCCGTTTACCTGGGCACTGCCTCGGCTTCTTTTCAGCCTTTAGATTTGGGGTGGGAGTTTCGCGATATTCCCCATGATAATTTGAATTCGGTTGCCTGGAGTGAAGATGATAATATTTTTGTGGCGGTGGGGAATGATGGTAGCATTCTTAGTTCTCCTGATGGAGAAACCTGGTCCCGGAATGTGGAAGGTTCGCAATCTTATATTGGCAGGAACCTGAATAGTGTAATTTGGGATCAATTTATTAAAAGTGCCGGCTTTATTGCTGTTGGGGATGGGGGCAGGGTTCTTATCTCCGGTGATGGAGAAGAGTGGCTGCGCGAGGATATAAAAACCAAAGAGAACCTGAATGATGTATCTACAAATGGCGAAGTAATTGTTGCTGTGGGTACTAATGGGGCTATTTTTAGAAGGGGACTCACAACATGGGAAGATGTATCTTATTCGGAAAACGATTTATTCGGGGTTCACTGGACAGGCGAAAGATTTGTGGCTGTGGGGGAAGATGGTACTGTTTTACTTTCTCCTGATGGATCAAAATGGGGAGAAGCTACCTCAGGAGTAGGTGCTGATCTTAATAGTTTAGATCAGCAGGAGTTTGTGGGTGAAGGTGCAAGGCTGATTGCTGTGGGCATGGAGGGTACTATCATTACTTCCACCGACCAAGGCACATCTTGGGAAGACGTAGAATCAGGTACGGATGTAGATCTTTACGATGTGGAAGATTATAATAATGAATTTATGGCTGTGGGAGGTAACAAAGTTCTCACTTCTGACCTGGGTTTGTACTGGGAAGATGAAACCGCAGGTGCCGGAAACCACCGGGGAATAGCCAGGAAAACAGACACGGTAGTAGTGGTGGGTACTGAAGGAAATATTATAAGTAAAACCGGTAGTGAAAATTGGGAGTTTCATAGCAACTCTCAAAATCCCACCCACCTCAAAGGAATTGTTTTTGGGGGAGAAAAGGACATTGTATCTGTCGGTGTTACCAAATTTATTTTAGAATTAGACCCTATCGACCCTATCGACCCTATCGGCACCTTTGAACAAGATCCTGCCGAACGCAGCATTTTCAAGTCTTCTGCCGATGGGGAGACATGGGAACGTGAAATGAAGTTTGATACTCCCGGGTTAAACAACATAGACCTTGCAGGGCCCCGTGGATCTGAGGATTACGTGGCCGTGGGTGATGGCGGCACTATTATTGTTTCCCATGATCTGGAAGAGATGGAGACTTACACCACCGAGCAGGAAGAAAATCTTTATGATGTATTGGATTGGCACCTCCGGCTCGTAACTAGGAGATTGGCAGTTGTAGGCGCCGGTGCTAATTTCCTTACCTCAGACAACCGGGGAGAGAGCTGGACGGTCAGGGAAGAAGGCGGGATAATTGATTTTCATGGGATGACCAAGGATGATAATCTAGTTATTGTGACTGATAACGGGTTTATTTTTTACTCAGATGATGATGGAGAGAATCTATACCAGGCAAGTTTTATACAGACTCTTGATCTATCAGTAGCTAATGTGGGTAGTAATCTTTACGGGGTTACTCACCGGCATGACCCTCAATTGATGGTTGCCGTGGGTGAAAACGGCGCCGTTTTCACTTCCGATGACCAGGGGGAATGGTGGAGAAGCCGCAGTTCGGGAACAAAAAATCATCTTTACGATGTTGCCTGGACCGGCAACGTTTTTGTAGCTGTAGGTGCCGAAGGCACTATTTTGACTTCGCCGGATGGCATTAATTGGACGGATAATTACTCGGGAACAACAAACGATTTACATGCGGTAGATTCTGATGACCACCAGGTAATTATAGTTGGGGACAATAACATTACCCTGGGAGCTGAAAACCGTGCTTTTGGCACCCTTGATGTTTCCATTGAACCTCAGGAAGCAGAAGATATGGGGGCCCGGTGGAGTGTTGACGGGGGATCAACTTGGTACGAAAGTGGTTCACAGGTGATGCCTGAGGGCACTTATACGGTTACCTTTAAAACCTTAAGTGGTTGGGATGCTCCGTCTGATGTGACAGTTGAGGTTAATGAAGGGGAAACTACTACCGCTTCCGGCACTTATGAAATTCAACCCGGTACCCTGGTTGTAACAATTACTCCTGAAGCGGCGCGGGAAGCCGGGGCCAGGTGGCAGGTAGAAGGGGAAACGGAATGGCTTGAAAGCGGCGAAGAAGTTGAACTAGAGGATGGTGATTATACGATTATCTTTAATGAGGTTGAGGGTTGGGATCAACCGGATCATTTAAATGTTACCGTGGAGGAAGGTGAAACCGTTTCCGAATCGGGCACATATACCCAACATATACCTCCCGATGCCAGCGGGCTAGTTGTGACAATTACTCCTGAGGCGGCGCGGGAAGCCGGAGCCAGGTGGCAGGTAGAAGGGGAAACGGAATGGCTTGAAAGCGGAGAGTGGGCTGAATTGGAAGCCGGTGATTACACGGTTATCTTTAAAGAGATTGAAGGTTGGGATCAGCCGGATCATTTAAATGTTACCGTGGAGGAAGAGGAAACTGCTACCGCTTCCGGCACTTATGAAATTAAAGCCGGTACTCTGATCGTGACAATTACTCCTGAAGCGGCGCGGGAAGCCGGAGCCGAGTGGCAGGTAGAAGGGGAGACGGGCTGGCTTGACAGCGGCGAAGAGGTTGAATTAGAAGCCGGTGATTATACGGTTATCTTTAAAGAAGTTGAAGGTTGGGACCAGCCGGATCATTTAAATGTTACCGTGGAGGAAGGCGAAACCGTTTCCGAATCGGGCACATACACCCAACATATACCTCCCGATGCCAGCGGGTTGGTGGTAGCCATTGAACCGGAAGAAGCAAGGGAAGCCGGAGCCAGGTGGCAGGTAGAAGGGGAGACCGGTTGGCTTGAAAGCGAAGAGTGGGCTGAGTTGGAAGCCGGTGATTATACGGTTATTTTTAATGAGGTTGAAGGTTGGGATCAGCCGGCGGACTTGACTGCTACCGTGGAGGAAGATGAGCTCACTTTCAAATCGGTTTCATATACCTGCTTGGTGCGCATTGCAGGAGAAGGCCGATTCCAAACTGCTGTGGAGATAAGCCAGGCTGCATTTCCTTCTGATAACAGTGCCGATGCGGTGGTACTGGCCCGGGGAGATGAATTCCCCGATGCTTTAGCAGGAGTTCCCCTGGCTTATGATCGAAACGGCCCTCTGTTGTTGACACTCACGGACTCGCTCCAGGAAGACACGGCTGCCGAGATCAACCGGGTATTGCCGGAAGACGGCACCATCTACATCCTGGGAGGTACCGCGGCTATTTCCGATGAAGTAATGCAAGGCTTGAGTGATGAAGGTTACAATGTGGAGCGTTTAAGTGGAGTAGGACGTTTTGAAACTGCCATAGCAGTGGCGGAAGAATTGATCAAAAGCCCCACGGCATCTGCCGAAGAAGTTTTTCTGGCTACCGGGTTAGATTTTCCCGATGCGTTGGCGGCTTCTTCGCCCGCGGCTTTGAGGCATGCGCCCATACTTTTAACCGGAACAGAGCAACTACCCGAATGCACCGCTGATTTTCTTGAGGACCACACGCCCAATATTGTCTATACAATTGGGGGCGAAAACGTAATAAACGAAAGTGTCCATGATGAGGCTGAGGGAACCCATCGTATTGGGGGAGTGGGTCGGTTTGAAACTTCTATAAACATAGCCGAGTTCTTTTTTGAAGTTCCCGAACCGGAAAGTGTGGTTCTGGCTACCGGTTTTAATTTTCCCGATGCCTTAAGCGGCGGAGTATATGCAGCTTACCTCAGGGCTCCCATGATTTTAACTTCCGATGAAGAGCTGCGCGAATTAGTGGCCGATTATTTTAGCGCCCAGGAAAACATAAGAAGGGTTATCCTCTTGGGAGGTAGCGGGGTAATCTCCGAAAATGTGGAAGAAGAAATAAAAGATCGTTTTTTAAATTAATTGTAAAACTTAGCAATTAGCAGAAAAAAATCGACTCCGTAAAGGACACCATGGTCCTTCTCGGAGTCGATTTTTTTGCTTAATAAATTAAATTAAGGTGAAACAGCAGCATAAATGGTTAACAATCCATTGAGCGGGGTTCATTTATTAATTAACTACTCTTTCGGTTCTTCATAGATAATCATCACGTTGTACCATCTGTCCGTGGAAGCTGCAAAACCTAATTTAATATCCTGTATCTTGATGTGCGGGTGTTTTTCTATCCACATGTTAACTTCTTCTTCAAGCCTGTGGCGGTTTGGTTCCCCGGCAAATAATTTAATTTTCAATTTCTCTGACCTCCTTTGTTTTGAAATTTTTTCTAAATTGAAAATGATAAAATTACCTGATTTAGAAAAATTTTTGGTTACCTACTGAACATTTACCAATAACTTTTAGTAGGTTCGAAGGATTCCTAAATTTAAAAAGTCAAGCCATTTTGTTCAACTTTTATTTTATGGGGGAAGGATAAAAATGTCAAGTATCAAATAATCAAAGGTGGTTATGGAACTCGTTAAGAGTTGGGTTTAAAAGAAGTTATAAAAATATTATAAAAAAAAGGAAATATCAGAGTAAAATAGAACATTCTTATAAGGTAGAGTGAATGTCTATGCAGTTACTGGAGAAAATGAGTCAAAAATTATTTTATATGGTTAAGCGAAAGCTAAAAATTTTCTATGTATATAATGAAAGGATGATTTGATGCCGGCAGATATTAAGAAATGTTTAGGTAGTGATAAAGGGCTAATAAAGCATTTTTCCGGGAAAGTGGTATTTTTTTCACTGGTGGTTTTAATATTTTCTTCGTTTATATATTTAACAGGGGGACAATTTGGACTAACTGATGAAGTGGAGGCAAGTCCCGGAGATGAAGTAACCATTCCCGATGACAATTTAAGGGAGGTTATCCTTGATAAACTGCAAAAAAGCCCGGGTGATACGATTACTGTTGAAGATATGGAAGGAATGGAAAAGTTAATTGCTGCAAGGGAAGATATAGAAGATTTAAGCGGGATGGAGTATGCCGTGAACTTGAAAGTTCTTAGCCTTTTGGAAAATGACATAAACAATATATCTCCCCTTTCAGGCCTTGATAACCTGGTAAATCTTCGGCTTGGAAATAATGACATAAACGATATATCCCCATTGTCCGGGCTGGAAAGCCTGGAAAAACTTTACCTGGGAAGCAATGATTTTAATGATTTATCTCCCCTGTCAAACCTGGAAAACTTGGAGTGGCTAAACCTTTGGGACAACGAGTTAAGTGATATAGCCCCTCTTTCCGGCTTGGTAAATCTTGGCGCTCTTTACCTTGATAGGAATGACATAAGTGATTTAACACCTCTGTCAGAGTTAGGGGATCTGGAAAGGCTTTGGCTTCACCATAATAACATTGGCGACATTTCTCCGTTGACAGGCTTAGAGAGCCTGAAGGAACTGTACATTTGGAATAATGAAATTAGTGATATTTCTCCGCTTTCCGGCCTGGGGAGCCTGGTAAGGCTTGGCCTGCAGCATAATGATATAAGCGATATTTCCCCGCTTTTGGGCCTGAATGACTTACTGTGGATTAATCTTCGCTATAATTACATTGATTTAGCCCGCAGTGGCGAGTCCATGGAAATAATCAAGGAATTAGATGTAAAAGTTGGTGCAGATGTAGATTACAAACCTCAAAAGATGATTGTCCACCCCGGTTTGGAAATTATACGTATTGCCGGTGTTCATCGATTTGAAACTGCCATGAAAATTAGTCGGAAAGGTTTTCCTGCATATACTGATACTGTGGTCCTTGCCCGCGGAGATGATTTTCCCGACGCTTTAGCCGGAGCTCCCCTCGCCTATGCCCGGGATTGCCCTCTTCTGCTTACCCGTTCAGATGAACTGCCGGAGGAAACTATTGGAGAATTGGAGCGTCTGCTGACGGAAGGGGATACGGTCATTATTTTAGGCGAAACGGCTGCTGTGTCTGAAGAGGTGGAAGAGCAACTG
>PUKQ01000198.1 GCA_003550565.1 Syntrophomonadaceae bacterium | reverse complement strand
GAAAAGAAGCTTCCTGTTGGAGTGATGAAAATACATATGTAGCGGTTGACCCGCATATCTCCTGGGCGGAAGATGAAATTCAGGAATGGGTTGGCATTACGGCCAGGAGGGATCATGAATATGCCCACCTGAGGTATACATCCCGCATGGTGTGGGAATATTTTGTCCGGTGGGCCCTAAAGCAGGAAGGGGAATATCAAAAAGATCCCCGCAAAGGTTATCCTTCTGCTGAATTTGCCATGGATGTTTTTAATGCTATCGAAGATGCCAGGGTGGAACGAGCCTGGATGCTGGAATATCCCGGTACCGCAGCACGAATTGGCTATCATAATTTAAAAAGCGCATCCAACATGTCTGCACTGGCAGGTTTAGAAGCAGTGGTGATGGCTATATACTTTGTAGCTTCACTGGGTGATATACCGCCCAACCTGGCCTTAACTGCTGAAGAATTAAGGCTGATTAAAAGAACCCGTCCCCTGGTTGAGAAAGGAAGAAGAGCTTCCACTACCAGGGAAGCAAGAGATTATGTCCAAAAAATATTGAAAGCGTTTAAGAGTTACCTTGCCGCCGAAAGAGGAGACTATCAACAGTTGTTGCCGAACCCCCGGGGTGCGGAGACGCCGGTGGAAATTCCTCATACTTCGAAGGAACCCTTGTCCCGGAGCGAGGAAATAAGCTATGACAGAAGCGGGGAAAAAGATAGCGAGGCGGGCCGAAACAGCGCAGAAGGTGCTCCTGCGAAGGAAGAAAAAGGTGAACAGGCTGGTAGAGATAAGGACGGTGTTCAGCTGTCGGATAAAGGAGCAGAAGATAATAAAGCCGCATTCAATGAGACCTTTTCCCCCGTGGATTCTCCCATCTCTTACCACGAAAGTTTTGAGGAAGAAGAGGGGGAAAATATCGAGGACGAAAATGTTGGTGAAGAGGCAAACAATAATCCGGAGAGCAGGAGCCGGGCCTTCTCTACCCCGGGGCCGGAAAGCCGTAGTAAGTTGGATGAAAAGAGTGCCGGGGAAGATTCGGGTAGGTTGTCGCGAATAGAAGGCGAAGAAGAATACCAGCAGCTTTTGGCCGGTGCGGACAAAAAGGTAAAAAATGCTTCCCACAGGGAGGACCGGGCCAGATGGGTTATTAGAAGAAAACCAGAAGCGCAAATTCTGGAACGAGGAATACATAGACATATAAGCAGCCACGAACTTCAACCCCAAGAACTGGAGACTTATTTTGACGGTGATTTTGAACAACTTACACCGGTGGACACGATTAGGCAAACCTATAAGAAACAAATCGTGGACTTATCCAGGCAAATAAAAGAAGTGTTGTTACATAAGAAAATACTTCCTGAGCGTCATCTGCGGAAGGGTTGGCCCGATTCCAGCAACCTATGGAGGCTGTCCATGGGTGAGGCGAATGTTTTCCGCAAGAGGTTGGTCGAGTCGTCAAAGCCGGACGTTTCGGTTTTATTGCTGGTGGACTCTTCGAGGTCCATGCGGAGAAATCGCCGCAGTGAGCTTTGCAAGCAGTCACTGGTTGTGGCTGCGGAATCTCTTAATAATAATCAGGTTAAATTTGCCATCAAGGGTTTTACTACCGGCAATGAATATAACACGGTGGTTAACATTGATTTTAAACCTTTTGGGGAAGGTGACCTCCATAACCTTGATTACTATTCCGGTTTTAACGAAAATCGGGATGGCTATTCCATCCGCAAGGCTGCTTTAGAGCTGGAAAAGTGCATGGAACAAAAAAAACTTCTTCTGGTCCTTTCGGACAGTGTTCCTAACCATACGCATGTAAATCGTCCCGAAATGAATTATTCTTATGAAATGGGTAAAGGAATTAAAGATACTATACTGGCTATCCGGGAAACCATGCGCAAAGGAATTATAGTGGTAGGCATTTTTTTTGGCCCCGGCTCAGAAGTAGATCGGGTAAGGCCGCTGTACCCGAATTTTGTTCACTGTGAGGTATCTAATCTTCCCCGGGTGTTGGTAAGCGTCCTTGGCAGATGCCTGAAATAGGTTTTTTAACGCTTTTGAATCAAAGGAGGCCGGCAGGGAATGATAGTAAGAAAAAAGCTGTCTCATCAGCATTTTTCCCTCATGGAAAGTGAAATGCATAGAAAAATAAAAGGTGCTGTTTGGCAGCCGAACAAGCTATATATGGAGTTTAACCCTGATGGAAATGACAGGGAGGCATGTGTAAGCCTTTTCGAGATAGAAGAACAAAACCTTAAAGCTACACACCACTGCACCGCTGTGGAAGGGGGAGAATGCTGCTGGCATATTGCCGCTGCTCACAGGCTACTGGAGGAAATGTTTGCCGAGCAATTATCTACCACCGACATTGTGGTCTATAGTAGAAATATTAGCTACCCGCCGCCGGGAGGAAAGGATTGTACCCACTTATTAATTGGGGTGAAGGGAAGTTTCAGCAAGCTCACTCCCCACGGAATATTGGAAAATCAAAAAACGGCCAAAGGTTTCAGGGTCACCAATGCTCGAGTGGAGAGCGGAGGAGAGCAAGGAGGCAAGGTAATATCGTTTAACAGGACGGATCGGGCAGCGGATAACTCCAATACCCTTGTCGAGCATGATGATGATCGGTGGCTCCTCTCCTTAAACCTGCATCCGGTTATCCTGGATAGGGTATTAAGCTTTCGCAAGGCGCAGAGAAAGCTCTTGAAAGACCGGCCGGATGCCTTAAAGAGAATTCCTAATCTTGGAGGAGTCGAGCCTGAGAAAAGCTCGCTGGCTAAAATAATAGATCCGGAAGAAATGGACAGCGTAAAGATAGTAAATTATTACGGGGAACCTGCCATTGTGGAAGAAGCTTTGACCCCCTTGTTGTTTAAGAAAAGTTGGCATCCTGTCTTGTTGACGGGCAATGCATCCACGGGGAAAACAGTCCTGGCCTATTTTTTAGCCAGGATATTGATGCTGCCGGTAACGGTGCTTTCCGGAACTATGGATACAAACGAAGAGAAACTTATTGGGTTCAGGGATATCAAACCCAAGGAAGAAGGCAAGTTTGTCACTGTCCATGTTCCGGGAGCGCTGCTGGAAGCAATTCAGGAGGGAGGTATGCTCATTTTTAATGAAATAAATGTTGCTCTTCCTGAGGTCTTAAGCATTCTGAATGATATACTGGATTGGCAAAAAAGAACCTATGTTACGGGAGTAGGCGAGGTACGCGTGGCTGAAAATTTTCGGTTGGTGGCTACTATGAACCCCGGTTACATAGGCACCACTGAGTTAAACCTGGCCTTTTCTTCCCGTTTCCACCACATGGAGATAAGTTACCCGTCCGGGGAAGTGTTAAAAAAGATTATCATGGAGGAGGTCGAGTCGGAAGAGGAGGTCTCCGGCGAAGAGTTGGATGACATGATTATGCCCCTGATAAAGATTTATGGACGCTTAAAGCAAAGGGTGGAAAGCGGCGAACTTGACCAGGAAGTCTTATCCATTCGTTCTTTCATCCGGGCGGCTCTAAATTTGATCATACGCGGAAGAGAAGGGCGGCAAATCGTTTATAATTGTTTGTCCTCGGGAGTAAGGGATGAAAATTCGCGGCAAATCATAAAGGATATTGTCGAGGCATTTTCGTTTGAGTAAGTTAGAGCTATTGAATTTAATTATATGCAGGAATGGGGAGAAAAAATATGAAAGGCGAACTTGTTTCTGATAAGCCCGGAAACACACCACTTAAAGATGTTCCGGTGGACTATTATCCAAAGGGATGTGGTTACTGGTTTGAAATACCGGAAGGGCTGGATGCCGGCAAGAAGATGTTCTTCCGGGATAGTGTCCACGGAAAAAAGGAAGAACCGGATAAAACCATTGTTTTTGTCCACGGAAACCCGGAAAATTCTTATATCTACCGCAAAGTTATTGAGGAATTGAAGCGACAATCCTCATCTTCTTACCGGGTGGTTGCCATGGATCACATTGGTTTCGGGCTTTCTGATCGGGCCGGTTTTGAAATGGTGAGCATGGACCATGCTGCAAACCTGCTCCATCTGATCAAATACCTGGATGTAAAAAATGTTACCATGATTATACATGACTGGGGAGGCCCTATCGGTATTGGGGCGTTTCTGCAAGAACCGGAAAGATTGTCAAACCTCATTATTACCAATACTACCGTGTTCCCCATTCCCCGGGCGGGATTAAACTATACCAATTACCCGATTAAACACCTTCCCTGGTCTTTTTACCCCAACATGATTCCGGACAAATTGTGGGGGGCTTTTGCCGCCTATGCCATATTTAAACCACCTTCCGGAGCCCTAAGCCTTTTCGGGGGGCTGGGTAAAGCGCTTCTTCTGTATGAAATGGGTCTTTTTCCCCCGGTGCATAAAGAAGCATGCAGGGTGTATAAAGAGCAGTTTAAACCGCCGCAAAATGCGAAAAGTTCCAAGCGATTGGTTCGGCAAACGCCCTTCTGGGCGGCAGGAAACGTCTACAAGGAACCCAAAATGGGAAAAAGGGATACTACCGATTTTTACCGGTTTATCCAGGATACCCTGGGCAAAAGTTGGGGGCCTAAAGGGCGTAATATTGGTGTTCGTATGGTATGCGGTGGATGGGATCCTTTAGGGCAGGATCAAGTAATAAACCAGTGGAAGCATAACCTTCCCCAATTGAAAGGGCATGTCAGGCGATTTGACGAAGTAGGCCATTTCATCGAAGAAGTTAAGCCCAAAGAGGTCGCGGATGCTTTAGTAGATGTTGCTTCTCTATAAATATAGGCAAAGAAGGGAATAAGGCTTTCCGTATGTGGCGGATGACGGCGAAATTATGAATTATGCTATCTTGAGATTATTTTTTTCCGTCAGTTTCGGTGTGGAGGAAGTTTTACAGGCGCCGGCTACTCCTTCCATATTAAAAGAAACTGTTATTAATTGCAGTGCTTCCACCGGTTTGCCGTGATGAAAACTGTATCCGCTCTCAATAATCTTGCCAGTTTCATCATAGGGTACCAATAAAAATAACTAATTGCAACTGTTATCGGTGTATTGTGCTTATCCACCTTTTCCTGAATTTACCACATTGAAGAAAATGTTACCGACTGCTATAATTACGGCAAGCAAAGACGAAAATGCGTATGTCTTTCGAGGAGAGTGAAATAATGCCTGTTTGTAAAAATTGTGGCACCCAGGTAGAAGTAGGGCATAACTTTTGCCCGAATTGTGGAGATTCACAGCATCCAGAAAAAACGGCGGGGAAAAACAGCAAAAAAAGAAATTGGCCTCTAATACTAATTGTTTCGGTCGCAGTGGTTTTATTAATAGGGGGAACTCTGTTTTATTTTTTAAGGGGTAATGATGAAGATATTCCAGAAACTCAACCAGTGGAGGATTATTATGCAGTAAGTTTTGAAGTGGAAGATATAAGCGCCGCGGTGCAAATTTATGCTGACGACGAACGTAACGAGGAATTGGGTAGTAAAATGCAATTAGAAAACGGACAGGCCGTTAAAGAGTTGCCGGATGGAAATTATTGGTTCACCGCTAAAGCAGGCGGCTATACAGATTATAAGGGTGAATTTACTGTGGACGGTGAAGGTAAAAAAATTGAATTTGAAATGGACATGAAGGAGTTTTTATATCCCAAGGAAGAGGTAAACGTCCAAAACCTACAAGGAAATATTGAATATTTAAAACATGATCCGGCAAGCGAGGAAGCTTATGAAGAATGGTACGAGGGAAACATAGGTATGCCTAACAGTGAACTAAGGGTCGAGATGGATGAGCCTGCCACAGTTCTTGAGGGAACTCAAACTCTACATTTCTTGCTTAGAAGAACCGACAATAGTGATAGAATTCCCAGATTCAGCATTGAACTTTATCAGGATGGAGTATTAATAAAAACCCTGGCAGAAAATGTTGATGTGGATGCTCCTGAGGGAGAGGTTTATACGTATAATTTTGAACTTGAGGACATGGAAGATATTTCCGGAGCAGATCTGGAATTGGTGTTATCTGGAGGGCGCACTGGGGGACAACCGGAGCAAAGAAACGTATTAGAAATTGGAGCCATTATTTGGGAACCCAATTTAGCAGTAGAGGATCAGTAATTATAAACCCTAAAAAATTTTTTTAACAAATAAATTTATGAAACTATTGACATAAGAAAATTGTTTTAATATACTGAAAATACAAACAGTTTCCTGACCGATAAAGGCAAACCATCCGAAAGGTTGGGTGCGCAAAGCCATGGGTCTAAAGTTTCCTTTGGGAAACCATGATTGCCAGGCTGCCGAAGCAGGATATTTTAATTGTTTTCCCTCTTCAAGCCCGGCAGGAAGCTGAAATACTGCTAAAGGAGGCTAAGAGTGATGAAGGTTAAGGTGAAGGTTTTAGCTGTGTTAGCAACGTTTCTCCTTGGTGTCGGAGGCAGCGCAGTGTTGGCAGGGGCGGAAGTATCGCCCTTGGATGCCG
>PUKQ01000023.1 GCA_003550565.1 Syntrophomonadaceae bacterium | reverse complement strand
GTTTAAGAATCCCCCTAATGACGGGTGGGGAATAGGCAGCTGCACCCAATATTGCACCTACAACCTGCCGGGATGCCCCCCCGATAGCCGGGAAATAGTTGAATTCTTGCGCTCCCGGTAAATCCCGGGACATGTAGCAAGGGGACGGGAGTCTGTGTGATAATTAACCCCAAAAACCATTTTATGGTAAAAGGTGCCAAAAGGAACCGTCCCCTTTTGCACCCCCCCCAAAAAATCGGTGAGAGTGTGCCAAAAGGAACCGTCCCCTAATGCAAAAGGTGTCAAAAGGAACCGTCCCTTACTGCACATGTGTGACAAAATTGCTCCGTCCCCACTGTCACACGGTTTTTTCGAGGAGAGCTTCCAGGTAGAAGAGGGGGACTGCCAGGCCTTTGATTACTTTATCTTTTTCCTCATCCTTAACTGTAGCGAATATTACTCCCACTACCCGGCCTTCTTCGTTAAAGACGGGGCTGCCGCTGCTGCCGGGGTGGATGTGAGCTTCTATTTCCATGACAGTTATGTTCCCGCTCTGCCGGTAGTCACTTACCGCACCCTCCACGGCTACCCCGGTATACCCCATGGGATTACCTATGACCATTACTCGTTCGCCCACAGAGGGAAGGCCGCTTTCTGAAGTTTCCACCACCGGCAGATCTTTTCCATCCAGCTTAACCAGGGCAAGGTCCGCTTCCTGCGAGATAACCCTTTCCACACTGCGATGAACGCCCCAGCGGCGGAAACTAACTTCGACCCCTCCATCTACATCTACCACATGGCGGTTGGTTACCACCAGGCCGTCGGGGTGAATATTAAAGCCGCTGCCTCTTTGTCCGGCAGGTAAAATGCCATCTCCGCCGGTAACATTAATTTCCACCACTGCCTCCCGCAAATCCTGCACTCGCGAGTCATCAAGCAATTGGGCAGATTCCCGCAAAAAATCGAAAGCGGGCCACGTTAAAACCTGCAGATGACGGGCAAGCATGGAAAATAAAAACAGGAACGCCACTATGAAGGCTAATATTTTGAGCAATAAAAAGCGGCGCTTCGGAGGCTCGTCCTCTTCCAAACTATCTTCTATATAAGCGAATTTACGGTTTAATTCTTCCGCCTGTTGTTCATCCGGGCCATCAAATTCACCGTTTATAATTTTTATCGCCCCTCCTTTGGCCAAGCGCCAAATTTTACCTTCAATAATAAATATTACAGGCGCTTTTTTACCTTCAATGATAAATTTATGGGCATCTTTTTACCCTTTTTTTCTTTCTTGCCTACAGTATACAATAAACAACCCTTCCTAAACAAAAAGCGACGACAAACCTTCTCCCGCTATACTTAATGCAATAAGGTTTTTTCACCCGTTTAAAAAAAACAACGAGTAATTTTCTCCTCTAATTTTCTCTTCCTAAACAAAAAGCGACGACAAACCTTCTCCCGCTATACTTAATGCAATAAGGTTTTTTCACCCGTTTAAAAAAAACAACGAGTAATTTTCTCCTCTATTTTTCTCCTCCTAAACAAAAAGCGACGAGGAATAGTTTCCCGTCGCAATTCGATGGTGGGCGAAACAGGATTTGAACCTGTGACCCCCTGCTTGTAAGGCAGGTGCTCTCCCGCTGAGCTATTCGCCCGGTTATTGGTGACCCCTAGGGGATTCGAACCCCTGCTGCCAGCTTGAAAGGCTGGTGTCCTAACCAATTAGACCAAGGGGCCTTGCCATTTGGTGGGCCCACCAGGACTCGAACCTGGGACCGACCGGTTATGAGCCGGTTGCTCTGCCAGCTGAGCTATGGGCCCTATTGTGGCTCCTCAGGCAGGACTCGAACCTGCAACCTACCGGTTAACAGCCGGGCGCTCTACCTTTGAGCTACTGAGGAATGCCCTGACTACAATACTCATTATACTTAATGAGGGGAACCTCGTCAAGCAGTTCAAGAAAAAAAACGAGTTTACTCCAAATAATCTTTCAAGCGCTTACTCCGCATGGGGTGGCGAAGCTTTCTAAGTGCTTTGGCCTCTATTTGCCTGATGCGTTCCCGCGTAACGCCAAAATACTGGCCAACTTCTTCCAGAGTGCGTGAACGCCCGTCATCCAAGCCAAACCTTAGACGCAGAACTTTCTCCTCGCGGGGTGTAAGGGTATCTAAGACTTCTTCCAACTGTTCTTTCAAAACCTCAAAGGCAGCCGCATCAGCAGGAGCCCGTGCGTCATGATCCTCTATAAAGTCACCCAGATGGCTGTCATCTTCCTCACCAATGGGGGTTTCCAGAGAAACAGGCTCCTGAGCAATTTTCAAAATTTCCCGCACCCTATCGGCGCTGATGTCCATGACTTCAGCTATCTCTTCGGGAATCGGCTCCCGTCCCAGCTCCTGAACCAGCTGACGGGAGACTCTGATTAATTTATTAATGGTTTCCACCATATGCACGGGTATCCTGATAGTACGCGCCTGATCGGCAATTGCCCTGGTTATAGCCTGGCGGATCCACCAGGTGGCATAGGTGCTGAACTTATAGCCCTTCCGGTAGTCAAATTTTTCCACTGCTTTAATGAGCCCCATATTGCCTTCCTGGATAAGGTCGAGAAAAAGCATTCCCCTACCCACGTATTTTTTGGCTATGCTCACTACCAAGCGCAGGTTCGCTTCCGCGAGCTTGCGTTTGGCCTCCTCGTCTCCCTGCTCTATTCTTTTGGCCAAATCTATTTCTTCATGGGAAGAAAGAAGTTCTATTTTGCCAATCTCCTTCAAGTACATGCGGACCGGATCACTTACACTGATACCCTCCGGGATTTCCGCTTCAATATCCTCTGCAGGCTCTACTTTTTCTTCTCCCCTGATTAGCTTATCTTTATCCACTTCGGGTTCTCCTTCATCCGCTGCCTGAGTTTCTTCATCTATTATGTCAATCCCCAACTGGGAAAATTTCTCAAAAAAGTCATCTATGACCTCCACTGAAAGGTCATAAAGCTGAAGGGTATCCATGATTTCCTTGTAAGTGATGGAACCTTTCTTTTTGCCGATTTCAATTAATTCCTGCTGGGCTTCTTCCAGTGTTAACATTTTCCCCTCATTTTCGACCATCTACTAAACCTCCTTTTTACCTACGCTACAAAGTTCTTGTTCAGCCAGCTTAATTTTTTCCCATTCAGCCAGTAACTTCAGAGACTGTTCGTTCATGCCGTTCCTTTCCGCTTCTTTAATCTTTTTCTCTATATTTTGCCGATCTTTAGCCAGCTTATTTATCTTCAATTTGCGCATGCAATCATCTACCGCTTGCATAATTTCATCCCGGGAAGATCCTTCCCAGGGGTTATTAAAGTCTATAGCTGCTATTAATTCGTGTAGAGATTCATCGGGAAATTCCCCTCTGAGATGATCCACCTTTAGTTCTTTGCCCTTTTCTTTCAGTTCTTTGCAGGCGTTGATTATCTTACCCACATTAGGGCTAAAGAAATCCTTATTATTTAAATCTTTTACAGTTTCTACAATTCGATTAAAAACTCCTTCATAAGCAAACAAAAGACTCAAAATGATTTTCTCTGCCGGCTCTATTTCCTCCGCGCGAATGACGCCGCCGGATGTGTCGTCTGATTGCCCCTGCATATTTTGGGCGGGGGCTTTGTTTTGCTTTCGTTTAAATTTCTTCAACTCGGCCCGCAGAGCTTCTTCGGAAATATTAAGTTCTTCGGCAAGACGCTTTAAGTATTCATCTTTCTCCACCATATTATTAATAGAATCTAAAACAGGTAAAACTTCTTTAATAAAGAGTATTTTTCCTTCCGGACGTTCCAGATCATGTTTTCGCTTTATATTATTTAGGCGATAATCCACCAGCGGTTGGGCATTTTGCAGAACCTCCACAAAAGCTTCCTTGCCGTGGTGGCGAATGTAACTATCAGGGTCCAGGCCTTCCGGAAAAGTAGCTACTTTTACTATACAACCCGAACCTTTAAGTATATCTAATCCTTTTTCTGCCGCCATGGCACCAGCAGCATCAGCATCATAAGCGATGACAACTTCTTCTGCCTGGGCTCTTAGGGCACGGGCCTGGAAAGAAGTAAGGGCTGTGCCCAGTGAAGCCACGGCATTCGTTATATTTTCCTGGTGGGCCAGGATAACGTCTGTATATCCTTCCATTACAATGGCCCTTTTCTGCTGCCGGATATCTGTTATGGCCCGGTCTATCCCATACAAAACTTTTCTTTTATCAAAGAGAAGGGTTTCCGGAGAATTTAAATATTTGGGACCCTTCGTTTCTTCATCTATAACCCTACCGCCAAAACCAATTACCCTCTTCCGGTAATCAAATATAGGAAAAATGATCCGGTTGCGAAAACGGTCATAGTAACCACTTCCATCATTACGTTCTACCACCAGCCCCGCCTGCGCAAGTTCGTCATCACCATACCCCTTCTTGCGGGCGGCTTTTAAAAGCGCGTCCCAGCTGGGGGGAGCAAAACCTATTTTAAAAGCTTGTAGAGTTGATTCCTTGATGCCCCGGCTTTCCAGGTAACGACGGGCTTTTTCCCCTTCGGGCCTTTCCCGCAAGATATAATGGAAAAAATTCATGGCCTGCTCGTTTAATTTATAGTAAGTTTCTTTAAGTTGGGCCAGGCCGGAATTATTTGTTCCCTCTTCCTCAGCCAGAGAGACTCCCGCTCGCTTAGCCAGGAAGCGCAGGGCCTCTTTAAATGTCATCTTCTCCGTATGCATGACATAGCTGAAAAGGTCACCGGATGCACCGCAACCGAAACAATGATAAAGCTGTTTCTCCGGTGAAACGGAAAATGACGGTGTTTTTTCCAGGTGGAAGGGACACAGCCCCAGGTAATTTTTACCTTTTTTCTCCAGGTATATTTTCTCGTTTACTATTTCCACCAGGTCACAACGAGATTTTATCTCTTCCACCGTATCTCCGGTATAAGCCTTGGCCATATTTACCTCCTTATTTCACCTAAATGGCTGCTTTTAATAGCTGTGTTTAGCAAATTGTGCTTAAAGATTGCTTTGATAGCTGCGCTTAATGGTTTTTTTAGCGACTACGTTTCATAACTGCATTTCATGACTGCGTCTAACTAAAAGTCGGCCCAAACTTTATTAAAATAAAAAAACCTCTTTCCATGGAGGTGAGGCTTAGAAGAATGTAATCAATTATAAAGCAAAGGTCAATTTTTTCTTAGACCTGCCGCCTCCTCCCTGCTGCCAAGCTCTTTCGCTTTTGCTGAATAAGATTTATTGCCTGCCATTTCCACTTCCTCAATTTCTTGAGTTTTAGATTTTTATTTATACCTCTTATTATTTATTAAATAATTTTTTCACGCTATTTTTATATTTGTTGCTTGCCCTGTTTAGACTCTATTTATTTTGCTACCGTGTTGCGTACTTCTCTACTTAGAATGCATAATCCTTCATAATCATTAAATTATTTCTCTGGTATTATGTTAACATACACAAAGGTTTTTTTCAAAATATTTTATTAATATGCACATTTTGGGGCTCCGGAACTTTTTTAAATCAGTCGCACCGGAGCCCCATTATTTGTTAAATTTTTTTAACATTTTCCCGCTTGCTTAATTGTTTGCCCGGGCAACTTAAAGGCCTGCAGCGTAAAGCCCGGGGCGTTAATTACTCTGTTTCCGAACCGGCAGCTTCGGCTCCTTCCATTTCTTTGACGGCACTTTCTATAAAATTGTCAAAGTCGGCTATTTCAGCGGCAGTAAGTGAGCCATAAACAACTTTTGCCGGATCAAGGCCTATTTCTTCTAAAATTTGACGCGCCCTCTGCACGCGCCGCTCTCCCCAAAAACTGCTGTCATAAAATGGACAGTCCCCGTTCTCTTCTTCCCGGCAGCCGGCAACTATTAAACCATCAATGCCTGCCTGAAAGGCCCGGAGGATGTGCAGGCTGTCAATTTTAGATACACAGGGATAGCGAACTACCCGCAGGTTGGAGGGCGGATTTTGCAGATATTTCTCTATGAAATCGGGCTGAGAATAAGCGCCGTAAGCACAGCTTAGCACCAATAGATTGGGCTGGTCATTACCGTTCTTGCCGGCTATTTCCTGCACCAAAGGCTCGATGCGGGAAGCTGCGCTCTCGATATAGTCAGAATTGAATTCGATGGCCACTGCCGGGCAGATTCCCATGCATAATCCACATGCCTGGCATTGTTCACGGCGGATGGATATAGTGCCTTCTTCATTTACAACCGGGACTCCGTAGGGGCATATTCTTAAACAGGTGAGGCAGTTTGCACAAAGTTCGTCAATGCGGTCAGCCCCCGCCAGGCAGCCCAGACAGCGCTTAGCTTCATCTAAAGCTTCGGTGGTGTTGTAACAATACTCGATATGCTCAAAATTAGTGACCCTTTTATCTGCATCCACCAGGGTTAATTCCCGGCGATCAAGTTTCTTGACCTTTTCGGCCACCTGCTGATCCAACTGCTCCACCGGCTGGTCTTCACTCATCAATTCTACGGAGAATGACTCTCCATTAAGGTAAGCCAGCATGGAGAGGGCTGCCTTGCGCCCGGAAGCCATAGCTTGCACTGCCGTTCCCGGCCCTTCGGCAACTTCGCCGCTGGTAAAAACCCCATCGAAGGGGGTGGCATAGTTATCGCGGTTAAATACGATGTTGCCCCTATCATTCAATTCAATTTCGTCCTTTAAAGAGGCAAGATCGGCGCCCTGTCCGATAGAAAAGATGATCAGATCTCCTTCCACGTCGGCTAAATTTTCTTCGTTGAATTCGGGGCTAAAACGTCCCTGTTCATCAAAAACGCAGGTGCATTCTTTGATTTTCAACCCCTTAATCTGTTCGCCATCTTCCAGCACACACTCGGGGCCCCATGAAGTAAAGAATTCGACTCCTTCTTCTTTTGCTTCTTCTATTTCCCAATCAAAGGCGGGCATTTCTTCGTCGGATTCCAGGCATACTACCTTTACTTTGCCGGCGCCGCTGCGAACCGATGAACGAGCCACATCCATGGCCACGTTACCTCCCCCCACTACAACCACAGTGGGGCTTCCTTCAAAGCGGAAACCTTCTCTTTTCACCGACCATAAAAAGGGCAGTGCCTTCAATACTTTGGAATGTTCTATGCCGGATATGGGGATGGTGCGGCTCAATGGTAATCCCAAAGCCAATAAGATTGCTTTATATCCCTGGTTTTTCAGGTCTGCAATGGAATAATCTTTCCCCAGTTCCACACCTGTTTTACATTCAATGCCGGTTTCCTTCAATAATTCCGTATCGCGGTCAATTTCCTCGTCAGGGAGCCTGTAGAGAGGAATAAAATGGCGGACAGCTCCTCCGAGAGCATTTTCCCTCTCAAAAATTGTTACCTGGCATCCTTGAGCAGCCAGATCCCAGGCAGCAGTAAGCCCGCTGGGACCGCCGCCAACTACGGCTACCTTTTTTTCCGGATCCGCGGGAGGCATTTTTGCTTCTACTTTGCCGCCATTTTCCACGGCAAATCTTTTCAATCCTCTTATGGAAAGAGCCTGGTCAACCTCCTTGCGCCGGCATTCTTCTTCGCAGTGGTGCGCGCATATAGTGCCGCATATTGCCGGCAGAGGATTTGTTTCCCTGATCTTTTTTATCGCTTCTGAAGCGCTTCCCGTTGCTATGGAAAAAAGATACTCGCGTACGCCCTGGTTTATGGGGCAGGCCGCTTGACAGGGAGGGACTAAAGCTTCATCCGATGGTAGATGGTGGGTCACTTCTATCACTCCTTCTATTGTTATTAATCTACATTAAATCTACAAAATAATTACTTCTATATGTGCATTATTTATTCCTTCATATCCAAATTTTTTATGAAACTCTGAAGGAATCTATCCCCGAATGGGAAAATAATTGCTCTGCTGAAATGCTGGATTAACGGCTAAAACTAAGTTTAGTTTAAATACCTTCTCCGGGTGGGTAAATTATGATTGCCGGGAACGCAGGCTTTCGGTGGCCCGGGCTACTTCCACCAGACGCCGGGAAAGTATGGAGGCCCTTTTCAAAGCAAAATCGTCCTCTGAGGAAGGCTGCTGGGCACAGGCCCCGTGGTGACCGGCATCTTCCGAGTAGTAGCCGTCACCCACTACAATCATGCCCTGCACCAACATCATATCGAAGAGTGCTTTGAGGGTGGTTTCCTGGCCGCCGAAACGCGCAGCACCACAGCTTACAGCGGCACCTACAGTGTTTAACAAAGCTTTGTCGCCGCGAAGCTTGCGGGTTTTATCCCAGAAGCTTTTCAGTTGGGCAGATACGGTGCCGAAGTATACAGGGCTGCCCAGCACCAGAGCATCAGCCTTTTCAAGCAGTTCATATGTTTGGGCAAGGGGTGTGTTTTGATAGCATTTTCCCTGGCAGGGGGAAGAACATGCCCGGCAAAAGGGGTCTTTTTGCTCCGCAACTATGTCATGGACATGCACAAATTCAGTAGAGGCCCCATTCTGACCGGCCTCCTTTAATATTGCTTGCAAGAGGTGGGCGGTGTTGCCATCACTCTTGGGGCTGCCGTTCAAGGCTACCATATACATATTATCAACTCCTTCTCTTTTTTGAATAATATATTTAATTATTTCCGTTATTTTAAGCGTTACGGAGTATTTCAGCTTGCCCTATGGCATCCTAAAATTTACCCCCGTAACTTTAGTAAATTTCCATGTTAAATATTCTTAATTAGCTATTTAATAACCATATAGTTAAAATTATAATATATTATAGTAGTAATTAAAATTAAAATTTAAGCTTACAATTAATTATTATTAACGGGAGGTTCAGAAATTGAATTGCAAAAAAGCTATTATTTGTCTTTTGATCATGATCCTGGGGGGTATGGTTTTTATGCCCACGGGGGCTTATGCCCAGACCTCCATGCTATCGGAAATAGAATTGCCCCTGGATGCTGAAAATGCGCTTTTGATGGAAGGACATAATGAACAGGTGCTATATGCCAAAAATGCCGAAGAACCTGTTCAACCGGCCAGCATCACTAAAATCATGACCCTGCTTTTAGCCGGGGAAGCGCTTGAAAAAGGAAATATCAGCTTAGATGATATTATCGCTACCAGCTTAAGAGCTTATGAAATGCAAACCGGTTCTCAAATGTTTTTGGAACATGAACAGGAAGTTTCTGTAGAAGACCTTATCAAAGGGATAGCTATAATTTCCGCCAATGATGCCTGCATACTTCTTGCTGAACACATTGCCGGGTCGGAAGAAATGTTTGTTCAAAAAATGAACGAACGGGCAGAAGAATTAGGTTTGTCAAACACCAATTTTACCAATTCACACGGCCTGCATGATTCCGAACAATATATGAGCCCACTTGATATAGCTCATTTGGCAAACTATTTCATTCGCACCCAACCTGAGATATTTGCCCTGCATTCCGAAAAAGAGTGGACTTTTAACAATATCAGGCAATATAATCGAAATCCCCTTTTGGGAACATTTGAAGGTGTTGACGGGATTAAAACAGGATATCTTCCGGAGGCCGGGTGGTGCCTGGCGGCCACGGCAGAAAGAGACGGTTACCGCCTCATTGCCGTGGTCATGAATTCAGAAACTGAAACAACCCGGGGGGTGGATGCCCAGGTGCTGCTGACTCACGCTTTCACTAATTACGACCATTTTACCTATGCCTTTGAAGGGGAAGAAGTTTCTGAAACGACTGTTCACCGGGGAACAGAAGAAACCGTGCCTTTATTAACCACTTCAAATATTGACGTGGTTGTCCCTAATAATCATGAAGAACATATTGAAAAAGAGGTGCGCCCTCACAGTGATATAGAGGCTCCCATTGAAAAGGGGGAACCGCTGGCAATTATGGAAATATACTACGGCAATGACCTGATTAGGGAAGTGGAACTGGTGGCCGGGGAAGACGTAGAACGCCAGGGCTTTTTCTCATACATTTTCAGTTCTATCGGCGGCTTCTTCAGCGGCATATGGCAAAGCATATTCGGTTAATGTGAGGGTAGGTAGGGACGGAGGTGTGGCACGAGAACATTTTAAATAATGTGGTGCTGCACAGGAGGTGAGGAAGGGGTTCTCAGAGTCTGCTTGCAGGTGCTGGATTCAAACCTTCTTATACTGTTGAGCTAGCGAATAAATTGAAATTGAAAATACATTCTTGTTCTGGAAGGATAGATTGCGGATTTAGTTGATTTTTTTTAAAAAATGTGATAATTAAATAGTAACACATGGTTGAACGTAAGGTTTTTTACCGAAGTTTCCTTTACCCTATCTGCTAAAAATTAGCAATAAAGGAGATGGCAGCTGTGGATGACTGGGTTAACTCAGCGCAGCAGGAACAGGATCGGGAAGAAATTTCCCAACAGGATAATTCATACTCGAAAAAACCTCAAAAGAAAAAGAGAAGCGGTATTCCCTGGGAAAGGTATATTATATATGCTGTTTTACTCCTGTTGATTGGGAGTATAACCATTGGTTTTTATATGGGATATCAGTACCTGGAGGCTTTCCAGGGTGAATTTAATAGAATTGACCAGAGAATGGACGAATTTCAGGGCAACTTTGAACAGATAAATGAAGATAATAGATCTATACGAAACAAAGTGAATGAACTGGAAGACTCCCTGCATGAGGTGGAAAAAATGCAGGAGCAGCTGGAAACGGATCAGCAATCTATCATCGAGGAAAATGAAGCTCTGGAGGAAGAAAGGGACAACCTGGAGGAAGAAAATGAAGAATTAAGAGATATGCTTTCCCTCCGTTACAACAATTATCGGGCGGCAATAAACTTGGAAGGGGCAGATATATCGGTTTTGTCCCGTTCCGGCTTTAGTGCCGCTCAGATTGATACGTCCTGGAGAAGATTGGGGGCTAATGACCTGGTAGGAACTGGCCGTTATTTTGTTGAGGCTGAAGAAGAGACTGGGGTTAATGCCCTTGTCCTGGCGGGAATAGCCGCTTGTGAGTCGGGGTTTGGCCGGTCCATTATTGCCCGGGAAAAAAATAACCTTTTTGGGTACGGCGCGAGTGACGGCAGCGCATTCGAGTCTGCGGTGAGTTTCGATTCTCACCGCGAGGGCACTATTACTGTGGCCAGTCATCTCCAACGGAATTATTTGAGCCGCAGTGGCAGATATTACCAGGGTGACAACCTTCACGGAATCAACAGGTATTACGCCACCGACCGGACCTGGGCTGACAAAATAGCCCGCATGATGAAGCTCATTGCCGTGGCTTCGGTGAACGATGCAACCGTGGAGAGATGGAAAAAATACATTTATTAACCGGAATGCCAATCTCCGAAAAAAACTGCAATACTTTCATATTGAAAATCTCGCTTTTATATTATCCCCCAGTGAAAAAAAATACCTTTATTTTCATCCCTGCCCCTGCATAAGGGCAATTTCGTTGTTACTAATAGTTAGAGCGGCGAATTATTTTTAACAGTCATCCTACACCGTACCCAAAATATGAGGCTTTTGATGGGGTTACTGCAAACCGTCCTTACTGAAACATTGACACAAAATTGCTCCGTCACGCTGGGTGATAATCGGCCCAATAACCATTTTTTGGAAAAAGGTGTCAAAAGGAACCGTCCCCCCTAGCACAAATAGCAACAATGTGACAAAATTGCCCCGTCCCCACTGACACATTAATGTGACAAAATTGCCCCGTCCCCACTGACACAGTCCCCACTGACACACAAAAGGGTGATTATTTGAAGGTGGATTGGGCAGCAGCCAGGCGGGCTATGGGGATGCGGAAAGGTGAACAGCTTACATATTCAAGCCCCACATTATGGAAAAAGTGGATTGACTCGGGGTCTCCGCCGTGTTCGCCGCAGATGCCCAGTTTTATAGCGGGCTTCTGGGCCCGGCTTTTCTCCACGGCTATCTGCACCAATTTGCCCACACCTTCTTGATCAATTTGCATGAAGGGGTTTTGCGGCAAAATGCCCTGTTCCAGGTAATAGGGCAAAAACTTACCCTCGGCGTCGTCCCGGCTAAAGCCAAACGTGGTTTGAGTTAAATCATTGGTGCCGAAGGAGAAAAAGTCAGCATAATTAGATATTTCCTCTGCGGCAAGGCAGGCACGGGGCAATTCAATCATGGTACCCACCAGGAAGGGCAGGTCAATATCTTTGTCTTTTTTAACTTCTTCTACTACTTGAAGAACTAATTCTTTCATGATTCTCAGCTCTTCTTCATGCCCCACCAGGGGAATCATTATTTCAGGTTGGATGTCTTGCGGGTTCATGTTTTCTTGCACCAGTTCAGCCCCGGCCTCCAGGATGGCTCTAACCTGCATCTGGTATATTTCCGGGTAAACAAGGCCCAGCCGGCATCCTCGCTGCCCAAGCATGGGATTAAACTCATGCATAGAATCAACTTTTTCCCAAAGTTTTTCCTTGGATTTAAGATTTTCCTCAATTTTCTGCTGCTGCAGATCTTCAGACTCCGCATGCACATTGTTTTCAAAAGGATTATGGGAGGTATATTTTTTACTACGTTGCCTTAAGTCATATAACTCCGCAAGCAAATTGTCCCGATCCGGTAAAAATTCATGCAAGGGAGGATCCAGCAACCTGATGGTCACGGGATAACCGGCCATTTCTTTAAATATGCCTTTGAAATCTTCCCGCTGGTAAGGAAGTAATTTTTCCAGCGCGGCTTTCCGTTCTTCTTCTTTATCGGCCAGAATCATCTCCTGCACTACGGGGAGGCGATCCGAGGAAAAGAACATGTGCTCGGTGCGGCATAGTCCGATGCCCTCCGCTCCCAGTTCTATGGCCTGGCGGGCATCTTCGGGGGTATCGGCATTAGCTCTTACCTTAAGGGTGCGAAATCGGTCAGCCCAATTAAGTATGTCCTGAAAGTCACCGCCTATTTCCGGGTCTTTCATAGGGACTTCCCCCAAAATGACCTCTCCCGAAGATCCATTTATGGTAATTATATCTCCCCGGGAAACTTTATGGCCATTTACTTCAAATTTATTCTGCCCCTCGTCTATGCGTAGGGCCTCACAACCGCTGACACAAGGTTTGCCCATGCCACGAGCCACCACAGCCGCATGACTGGTCATCCCTCCCCTACTTGTCAAAACGCCTTCCGCGGCAATCATACCGTGAATGTCATCGGGAGTTGTCTCCGTTCTTACCAAAATTACTCTGCGCCCTTCTTCGCCGGCTTCGGCAGCAGAATCGGCATCAAAAACCACTTCGCCGCAAGCCGCCCCCGGTGAAGCCGGCAGTCCCACAGCCACAGCTTCAATTTTCGCCGATGGATCAATTTGCCGGTGCAGCAGCTGCTCCAAGTTTTCCGGCTTAACGCGCCGGACAGCTTCTTCTTCATCAATGATACCTTCCCGGACCATATCCACCGCAATTTTCACAGCTGCGGCCGATGCCCGTTTTCCGCTACGGGTTTGTAAAAGGTAAAGTTTACCCCCTTCGATGGTAAACTCTATGTCCTGCATTTCCTGGTAGTGATTCTCCAGTTTGCGGCAAAGCTCTACCAGATTATCATACAAATGAGGCATGGCTTCCTGCAAAAGCCCTATGGACTCCGGTGTGCGGATACCGGCTACTACGTCCTCTCCCTGTGCATTGAGCAGGTATTCGCCGTAAATTTCGTTTTCCCCCGTGGAAGGACTGCGCGTAAAAATAACACCGGTGCCGCTTTCGTTTCCCTGGTTGCCAAAAACCATAGTCTGCACATTAACTGCAGTTCCCAGGTCGTCTGCAATATTATGCGCCTTGCGGTAAGTTTGAGCCCGCGGCGTATGCCAGGAATCAAAAACCGCCCGGATAGCCATAAACAACTGTTCACGGGGATCATGGGGAAACTGCTCTCCGATTTCTTCTTCAATTACATTTTTAAACTTTTCAATAAGTAATTCCAGGGCTTCTTCATCGAGTTCTACATCCAGGTTAATTCCTTTTTTCTCTTTTTCTTCTTCTATAATATGTTCGAATTTGCTTCCTTCTACCTTGAGGACAACATCCCCGTACATCTGAATAAGCCGGCGGTAACAGTCCAGGGCAAATCTTCTGTCCCCCACCATTTTGGCCAGTCCTTCCACCGTTTCCTCATTCAGGCCCAAATTTAAGACGGTGTCCATCATGCCGGGCATGGAAACTACCGCTCCGGAACGCACAGACAACAAGAGGGGTTTTTCAGGGTCTCCTAATTTTCTCCCCATTTTTTCTTCCAGGTTTGCCAGGGCTTCATCCACTTTTTCCTTTAAATGCTCGGTTATAACCCGCCCTTCTCGGTAATAATCAATGCAAGCTTCCGTGGTAATTATAAACCCCGGAGGGACGGGAAGCCCTAACCGGCTCATCTCTGCCAAATTGGCGCCCTTACCCCCCAGCAAATCCTTCATCTGCTTATCGCCTTCTTCAAAAAGGTATACAAGCTTTTTTTCATTCATACTACAACACCTTCCTCTTTTTGAAATTCTTCAATGCTTGAATGCTTAAACTCTCGACTGAGTCAGTTTCTCACATCTTCTTAAACAGAAAAAATCAGGGCTTTCCTAATTTTTAACTAATTGGTAGTTTAACCACTTTTGTTTTTGCTATTTCTTTTCCTAATTATATTATGATTTTAATTATTCACCAAACATTTTTTAAATTCCTTCCCCAATCAAATAAGTCATTCATAAGAATTACGGATGTGGGAAAAGTCGGCATAGAGGTTAAATAAGCCCTGCAAATGTTTAAGCAGGTTAAGGCGATTTTGGCGCACCTCATCTTTATCTACCATGACCATTACGTGGTCAAAAAATTTATCCACCGGTTCCCGCAGGGTGCTCAAAATCAGCAGAAGTTCCTTATAATCTGCATTTTGCCGGGCGGCCCGCAATTGTTTTTCTTTTTCCAGCGCCGCTTCCCAGAGCTCTTTTTCCACCGTCTCTTCCAGAAGGGATGGATTAACTTCCCCGCTTCCATCGGCTTTGCGGGCAAGGTTATTTACCCTGGTGTAGGCAACCAATACGTCCTGAAGAAATTTTTTATGCAGGGAATTACTAAGGTGCAGCGCCCGGCGGTACAAACCGACAATATTTTCATAGGGCACGGCTAAAACCGCCTCCACCACATCATGAGGCAGGCCCTTTTCTTCCTGAAAAATATAACGAACCCGCTGCTCCAAGAAATCTAAAAGTTTTTTCTCGGAATCTTCTAAACCTGTTTCCCCTGCTTTCTCAAAGTTATTTTCTTTGTGGATTTCTGCCAGGGCTTCTTTAACCAACAGAGGCAAAGATACGGAGATTTCTTTTTCCAGTAGTATTTGGATTAACCCCGATGCCTGCCTGCGCAAAGCATAAGGATCCTGAGATCCGGTGGGCTGAATGCCTGCCAGAAAGCACCCCCCCAGGGTATCAATCCGGTCACTTACTGAAACCAACATTCCTTCCATAGTTTCGGGGAGCTTATCGCCGGCAAATCCGGGCAAATAATGCTCGTACAGAGCCCGTGCCACCTGTTCTTCCTCTCCGCTGAGGAAAGCATACTCTCGCCCCATGGTTCCCTGTAGTTCCGGAAATTCCTTCACCATCTGGGTGACCAGGTCTGCTTTACATAGGTACGCTGCTCGCAGCGCCCGATTAGTCACTTCCGCAGAAAGCCCTAAACTGCTGCTTAAAAACGCGGTTAATTTTTTTATCCGTTCGCTTTTGTCATAAAGACTACCGAGGGATTCCTGGAAAAGCACTCTTTTGAGGCCGGGCACATGGTCTTCTAACTTGCAGGCAGTGTCTTCCCGATAAAAGAAAACGGCATCAGCCAGGCGGGCTTCCAGCACTTTTTCATACCCTTTGCGGGTATATTCGCTGTACAAATTATTGCTTACCCCCATGAAAAGGGGCATCAACTCTCCCGTAGACTGGGAAATTACAGGGAAAAAGCGCTGATGAACATGCATGGTGGTTATTAAAACTTCCCCGGGAATTTGCAGGTATCTTTCATCAAAGGAGCCCGGAATAACCACGGGGTATTCCACCAGGAAACATACATCTTCCAATAAATCGGCAGGATATAGAGGCCTGCCTCCCATCTCCGCCCCCTTTTCTTCAAGCTGCCGGACAATGGATTCCCGGCGGCGGTTTTCGTCCAGCACTACAAATCCTTCCCGCATGATATCAAAATAATCATCGGCATGAGGGACTTCATAGCTGCCCGCAGATAGAACACGGTGGCCATAGGTATGGCGCCCGGCTGATACTCCCGCATACTCGAATTTAACTTCCGCATTTCCGTAAAGACACAACAGCCACCGCACAGGGCGGGCAAATCGGGTGCCCCCTTTTTGCCAGTACATAGAGCGGGGAAAGCGAAGAGAAGCGATTATTTCCGGCATAATCTGCGGAAGAAGTTTTTCCGCGGCTTTTCCGGGTATCTCCCGGAAAGCCCAGAGGTATTCCGCCCGGTTAACATGTTCTCTTACCAGGTCATTCACATCTACTCCTGAACTCCGGGCAAAACCCAAAGCTGCCTGAGTAGGCTCTCCTTTTTCATCAAATGCTTTATCCACGGGGGGGCCTTTAATTTTCTGGGTGAGGTCTTCCTGGCGGTCGGCCACCTCTTCCACATATAAAACCAGCCGGCGCGGTGTGGCCCAACTACTTGCCCGCGAGTATTTCATGCGGTTTTCCGTTAAAACCTCGCCGGCTATTTCTCTTAACTGCTCCACCGCCGAGGGTAAGTAACGGGAAGGAATTTCTTCGCATCCAATTTCCAGCAGTAAATTAGCAGGCACCTGCTTCACCTCCGGCCAGAAGAGGATAGCCCTGCTCGGCACGCTGCTCTAAGTAAGCTTTTGCGCTTAAGCGAGCCAGGTCGCGCACACGGGCAATATAGCCGGTGCGCTCGGTTACGCTAATAGCCCCGCGGGCTTCTAAAAGGTTGAATATGTGCGAACACTTTAAGATGTAGTCATAAGCGGGCATGACCAGCTTTTTATCCAATAGATGGCGCGCTTCTTTTTCATAAAAAGCAAAAAGCTGCTGGAGCATTTCTAAGTCTGCTTCTTCAAAGCTGTAATAAGAATGTTCCCGTTCCGCTCCCTGAAAAAGATCGCCGTAGGTAATACCTTCTTTCCAATCCAGGTGGAATACATTATCTTTATCCTGTATATACATGGCAATACGCTCCAACCCGTAAGTAATCTCCACGGAAACCTCTTCCACGTCAAAACCTCCCACCTGCTGAAAGTAAGTAAACTGCGTAATTTCCATGCCATCAAGCCATACTTCCCAACCCAGTCCCCAGGCTCCAAGGGTGGGAGACTCCCAATTATCTTCCACGAAGCGGATATCATGCTGCTGCGGGTCTATACCCAGGGCTTTCAGGCTCTCCAGGTAAAGCTCCAAAATATTTTCGGGAGAAGGTTTCAAGATAACCTGGAATTGCAGGTGCTGAAAAAGGCGGTTGGGGTTTTCCCCATAACGCCCGTCCGCAGGCCTGCGCGATGGTTCCAGGTATGCTACCGCCCATTTTTCCGGGCCCAAAGCCCTTAAAAAAGTGGCCGGGTTCATGGTGCCCGCTCCTTTTTCCACATCATGAGGATACCATAAAAGACATCCTTCTTTCATCCAGAATTGTTCCAGATTGGTAACTACATTTTGAAAATACAAAGTAATACCCCCTCTTTCTTCACTCGGCTTACTGGACTCAATTTTTTATTTCCCGGGAAATTTTATTATTTTGCAGGTAATGGTCCGGAAAATTTTGCCTGATATATTTTAAAGACTTGCACTCTTCCATCTCCAAAAACTGCTGGATGAGCCCCATGATAAAATCATGCAGTTCTTTTTTCTGGGAAGAATCCACCCGCAAAACGTTTGTTTTTGCCAGATTGTGAGTTAGAAAATAGTTCATCAGGGCGTGAGAACCGGGAGCAAAAGGCCGGGCCAGGTCATCCCCGCGAGCGCAATTTGGGCAAACCAGTCCCCCTAATCCGGGGCTGGCAAAACTTTTTTCCCCGCTGCTGCAAGCCACGCACCCATCTAAGTAAGGACGATAACCGGCGGCAGCAAGCAGCTTCATTTCAAACGCCCGGGACAGAATAAAGTGGTCTTTGTTCACCTCCAGGGCTTTCCAACCTTCCAGCAGCAGTTCAAAAATCTCCGGGGTTTTCTCGCCTTCTACCAGCAAGCGCTCCACCAATTCGGTAAAATAGCAAGCATGGGCATAAGCAGCCGGATTTTCCTGCAGATAAGTAAACGTTTCTATGATATCCTGCTGGATAATTGTGGGCAGAGTCTTGCCCTGGAAAAGATCATAATGGGCATACACAAAAAGGTCCACCCCCGCTGCCAACTTACTTTTGGTTTTACGCGCACCCTTGGCTACGGCATTAATTTTCCCTTTTTCCCGGGTAAGGAGCGTCAACAAACGATCTGCCTCACCCAGGGGGCGGGTTCTTAAAACCAGCGCTTCTGTTTTAAAGTATTTCATAATTATCACTCTTCTCCGTAACCCAAGTTTTTTAACATCCGTTCCCGGTTGCGCCAGCCGGGGCTAACCTTAACCCAAAGGTCTAAGAATACATGACTGTCTAAAAGATTTTCAATCTCGGGCCTTGCTCTAGAGCCTATTTCCCGCAGCATTTCACCCGCTTTGCCGATGATAATGCCTTTTTGTGATTCTCTTTCTACATAAATAACCGCCCTTATGTCAATTAATTCCCTGGTTTCCCGGGGTTTCATCTCTTCTACATCTACGGCTATGGAAAAAGGCACCTCCTCCCGGGTAAGATGCAAAACTTTTTCCCGGATCAATTCACTTACTTCAAAGTATTCCGGCCGGTCAGTAATCATATCAGGCGGGTAATACTGGGGACCCTCCGGCAGGTAATTAAGTATTTCCGGTATTATTTTCTCCACATTCTCCCCGTAAAGGGCAGAAACCATAAAGAGGGCTTCAAAAGGATATAATGCCCCGTATTCCTGAAAGAGCTCTTCAACTTTTTCGGCTGCAGAAAGGTCCTTCTTGTTTAATACTAAAAACACGGGCGTATCCACCTCCCCCAGGAGATCTACAATGTAGCGATCACCCTTGCCGGGAGGTTCCCGCATATCTACCATAAACAAAATTAAATCTACATCTTCCAATGTATTCCGCGCGCTCCGAACCATGTACCACCCCAGCCTGTGCTTGGGCTTATGGATTCCCGGAGTATCCACAAAAATAATCTGAAAAGTATCCGCAGAAACCACCGCATGGATTTGATTACGCGTGGTCTGCGGCTTATCCGATATTATGGCCGCTTTACTTCCTACCAACGCATTTACCAGGGTAGATTTGCCTACATTAGGCCTGCCGATAACTGCTACAAAACCAGAACGAAACATCAGCGCGCTTTCACTTCTCCCTTTTATTTGGCCAATTTTATGAACTATGCCTTATTTTTTTACCTGCTTTAATTTATTATTATATGAAGCCCTCCTTATTTCCTGCATTTTGAAAAAACCCATTCTTTGAACTGCTCCTTTAGAGGCTATCTTCTCGACAATTTACTTATTATAGTTTAAAATTGTTATTAAAATAAGGGTAAAACTTTTTAGCCGGAAAAGCACAAAAAAATATAGCCCGTAAAGGAGCAAGCGGCTTGTCAATGCGCAATACTCAAAAAAAATCTAACTCAGAAGACCAAAACAAAGAAGAATGGAAAGCAAAAGGGAACAGGGCCATGATTATCAATATTATTTTCTTTGCGGTGCTTTTTATAGGCATAATCCTGGTTCCTATATACGGCCTGCTGACGGCATCCATCATTGTTTTAATTCTGTTTGTGCCCGCAATTATTTATATTTATAAATTTTGAATTCCCGGAGCAACAAAACCGGTGCATAGCAGGGCCTACTTAAAATACTCCCGGGGAGAGGTAAGCTTTTCCGGGGAAAATGGATGCGGCAGAAGCCGGGAAAGATGCACCGTTAAGACTTCTTCTTGCATATTTGAAGCTATTACTTCTATGTCTCCCGCCAGTTCCCATAACACCTGGCAACATGCGCCGCAAGGGAAAACAGGCTGTGCGCTGTCACCCACAACCGCCAGGGAAGTAAATTGGTAATACCCGGAATTTATGGCATTAAAAACAGCTACTCTTTCTGCGCAAATGGTTAGTCCGGAAGAGATGTTTTCGATGTTGGCTCCCGAAAAAATATTTCCTTCTGCCGTTAGTAAGGCCGCGCCTACCTGATAACCTGAATAAGGGGCATAAGCCTTTTCTCTTGCTTTGCCGGCAGCTGAAATCAGCTCACTCGCTAAAACCATACTGGAGGTTAACCTTTCTTTTCAATATTTTTTTCGGAATAACGCCAACGCATTTGCCCTTGCCTCTGTGAATAAAAATAATGAATGAGTGTTGCTGTCTAAGGTTTCCATATAACCAACACCGCTTATGCTGCGGCTGATTATAATAAATGTCATTCTGTGAAAATCGCGAAGTTTCACTAATTCATCTCGCGCCCACATCGGCAGGAAATTCTCGTCCTTACGGTAAAAAAAGTTACCGTTTAATAATAAATTGCCATTAATTAATCATCATCGTAAGAAGGCAGGGTAATAGAATCCGATGTATTTACTTCAAAAGAAAGGTGCCTTTCGCCCTCTAGGGTGTTCTTGATAATATCCACCCCGCTTTTTAAATTTCGCGGATCGCCCACGGCTTTTATTTCGACCGGGTTTACCGGTATGAGGTTATCATTTACTTTAATCAAAGGCCCCGTGCACCTGATAGCGGAAGTAGCGGTTAACCTCTGGTCTCCCACCGCCACTCCTTCCGCCCCGGAAGCAAGTAGCTCATTTACCACGTCCCTGATGTCCGTATCATGGACGATGCTGGGGCTATCGACTGCCTCGGCTTCATCATAAATTCTGACTACAATCCCTTCTCCGGTTTTCTCGGCATAGCCGGTTTTAACCCGCAGTTCCCGCAATGAATCTCTTAATTCATTTAGTTCTTCGGTAAGAATCTCGATTTGCTCCTGCTCATCATCTGCCTCCGTAAAACGAGCCTCCCCGTCGTTTACTTCCAATTCGATTAGCTGGGTGCCGATAAAATCTCCCTCCGCATAGTAGTCTTCTGCCCGGGCAATGGTGGAAGCACTCAGAAACTCATGCGGCTGCACTTTAACTTCATCTTCAGAAAGCTCGATGGATACTTGCGTAAGATCATCAAGTTCTTCTAAACCGGGGTCTTCATTGACAAGCTCTTTTATTTTTTCTTTAAACTCCGCTTCCCATTCTTCAATAATTACTCCTTCGACATCCCTGGGATGTGAGAGAATTATTTCTTTCAGTTCTTCCTGGGAGCCAGAAATTTCTATGTCGTAACTGAAATCTGCTAAAGCTTCTTTCACCGAACTTCTATCCGCAACCCCGAGATCGTCGGCCATACTTCTGCTATGCTCCAGCAAGCTTATGGCTACATGCCTCTTGTAGTTGAATTCAGACCTGGTGCCGGGATACTGGGCGGAAAGAATATGAAAACTCCAACCGGTTAAAAACACATTTATGAGCAAAGACACACAAATGATAATTACCAGTGTGCTGATTAACTTATTCTGGTCCATGTTTTGGAAACGACCTGACAAACCACTTTTTTCTTCTTTCATAATTATTACCTTACCTTTATTATATTATGCGCAAACTGTGCCATTCACAATCACTAACGCCCTGAATGAAATTCTGCTTGCGGCATACTGTTTTTCAATCATGAATAGGAAATCTGCATATAATAAATGTTTATTTTACCTCAAATGGTCAAAGTCTTTTAATTTTCTTTAATAATTAATAGCTAAATAATATTCTCATGTATTTTATTTCTTTTGTCAATACCATTATAAAGGGTATTGAGCATCTAATAAACACTATGCTTATTAAAATTTATTAAAATAAAAATTTTGGGGGGTAATTATTCGGACACAAGTTCCTTAACTTTGAGTTCCATTCGCGAAGTTTCCCGCTCATCAGTGTGGTCATAGCCAAGCAGGTGGTAAAGCCCATGCGCCAACAAATAAAGCAAACGCGATTCCCAGGGCCGGGAGTCTTCCTCCGCCTGAGCCACCGCCCTATCCACAGAAATATAGACTTCCCCCAGAATAAAATTCACCCGTTTAAAACGCAGCTGTTCCAACTCCTTCTCTTCTACCATGGGAAAAGAAAGGACATCGGTTACCTCTTTTTCATAGCGATATTTACTATTTAGCCAGGCCAACTGGCTGTCTCCGCTGAGGATAACGCCCACCTCTGCATGCAAAAGATTTTCTTTATTTCCAAAACGCCGCAGCATCCTAAGAATACGCCACCTGAGGCGGGGGTCTTCTTTCACCTTTTGATGCAATTCATTAAGATAGGCTCTCAAAAAGACCTTCCCTCCATTTCTTCTTTAAGTTGGCTTACCGGGTACTCAAGACGATTGTGATACATGCCAAAAATAAGATATATAAATTTGTGCTCAATTATATCCAGCTCCCGCATGGTTAAATCACATTCATCCAACTGGCCGTCATTTAATTTATCCTTGAACATTCTCCGCACAATATTCTCCACGTTTTCCCTGCTGGGATCGCTTAAAGAACGCACCGCCGCTTCTACCACGTCAGCAAGCATGATTATGGCCGCCTCCTTGCTCTGGGGAAGGGGGCCGTCGTAGCGGTAATTTTCTTCGTCTATTTCCTCCGGATCAATCTCCAGAGCCTGCATGTAGAAATACGAAATCATACCGGTACCGTGGTGCTGTGCAATGATATCCTGTATAACTGCCGGCAAGCCTTCTTTTTGAGCCATTTCCACCCCAGTTTTCACATGGGCGCTGATGACGAGGGCGCTCAAATTGGGAGAAAGTTTTTGGTGAGGATTTTCCTCCGTAAATTGATTTTCCACGAAAAAATGCGGCCTTGTCGTTTTGCCAATATCATGATAATAAGCGCCCACACGGCATAAAAGCGGATCAGCATTTACTTCCTCCGCCGCCGCTTCCGCCAGATTGCCCACCATAACGCTGTGGTAATAAGTTCCCGGGGCATTCATTGATAACTGCCGTAAAAGTGGCTGGTTAGGATTGGCAAGTTCCAGCAGGGTCACTGACGTAGTAAGCCCAAACCCACTTTCTAAAAATGGCAGCAAACCGATGGCAATCATGGCGGAAAGGAATCCGCCTCCTACACCGGCGGCCATGTCATAGCTAAATTCACGCAAAAAGTCAAATTCCATACGCACGTTTTCAAAGAGCAGAAAAGTGGTTGCAATGATGACTATGTTGGCAATGGACACATACAAACCGGCTTTTACCAGGTCGGTCCTTCCTCTGAGCTTGGATACTGTTACAATGGCTATCAAACCGCCGATGAGGGAAATAATAATCATATTTAATTCTTCCGGGGCAATCATCCCTATAAGCAGGGAAAGCATTATATTAAGCAATATGGCCAATCGATAACCAAACAACACCGTAACGAGTATAACTGCGGCAGCCACAGGAATAAGGTAATAGGAAAAATAGCTCAGGGCAAGGGCAAATACGAGGATAATAACAACTATCACTCCCAGCAAAAGCAGCGATTTGGGGCTATCATAAATATCGTAGTTAAAATAATAAAGAAACAGCCCCACCGTAAAAAAGATAACTAGCAGGAACAAAAAAAGTCCCGCAAAGGTCATATAATCTGCCTGGCCACCGCGGAGCAACCCCATGGCATCAATACGGTTTATATGTTCTTCCGTTACCATTTCCCCTTCACTTATAATTCTGGTGCCGCGATGTATAATTACCGGTTCTACTTCTTCCTGAGCAGCTTCTATTTTTTCCG
>PUKQ01000048.1 GCA_003550565.1 Syntrophomonadaceae bacterium | reverse complement strand
TGGTTGTTGGTTTGGTTGTTGGTTTGGTTGTTGGGTTGCTCACCCTGCTGGCTTTGTTGTTCGAATTCGTAGCGCCGGATGACTCTGTGGACGAATGAGTAGTAGTTGTTGGTCTCTTTGGCAATCTGTGCAATGGTGTAGCCCTCGTCGTACATCTCACGGAACATTTGGGATTTACTATACTTCTGTTTCATCCTGTGAGTCCTCCTTTCTTTTGTCTTGTAGCTCGAAACGCTCCTTCAGGGTTAAGTACTGCTGGTATTCTTTGTCCTCTCTGTACCTGCGTAGTGCGTCTTGGATGTCTTTGGGGGTTGCGTTCTCGAGTTCTTTGCTTGTGAAACTGTTGCCAATTAGTTCGTCTCCATCCCACAACCAGATACGATGCTCTAGGTTATCGTGGATACGATCTTGTTGGATAGTGATCTCAGCGCTCCTACTTCTGTTTGCACTCAGCCACTCTTGGATTGTCATGAGTGTTTGAGTACTTACACTTCCTGCGTAGTTCATGCTGGGCACCTCCTTTCTTTGGGGTGTTGAGGTTGTTTTGTGATTGTTTTATTTTAATTATAACATAAACCTATAAAGCCCTGCAAGGTCTTTTTTCAACTTTTTTAGCCCTGTACCAAAAAGAAGGCGTGGCGTTGGTGACGCGGGCGCTGTGGTGGTGCTTTTGAATTCCTAGTAATTTAGGAGCAAGAAATCTTGTTTTCAATGTCGGCTAGAAATATCTATCGTTCTATAGTCCGCAAACTTCGGCTAAAATTTCTATAGAAAATATAGCACAATGTCGGCTGTCGGCTGATCCGAAGTTGACAGCCGATATCGCTTTTCATAGTTCCGAAAGCCATCTATAGTTCAATCCTCAGCATCGCAGCACAGGTAGTAGTGTCCTGGACTGATTCCACTGCTCTCGGATTATTCTCTTATAATTCTCGGAAATTCTCGGCTTTCAACTTCGGAATTATCCGAGAGCCGATCCGACAACAGCCGAGAAATTTTAACTATAGAAACTATAGATTTTTTTTACATATAGAAAGGGTTTTGTAATTATTACGTAAATATGAAGTAAATATGAAGAAGTATTATATACCTATTAAGAAATATATATATAAATAGAATATACTAAAAAACTATAGTTTCTATCGTTAACGTTCGGCTGAAATTCAACCTTCGGCTACGAGACTTGCTATCGCTCTGCTACATCACTATCGGAGTCAAAGGTATAACCACTCCTACTCAGCGAGGAAAACAGGGGCTTATACCCGGCTCGTTTTATAGGCTTACAGGTCCCACCTTTTTTGGAGGTTTATACCCCGCGGGGTTTTATAGGCTTCTAAGGTACGGCCTTTGGTGGTTGTGGTGCTACCTCTATTGGTACAGCCTCTGCAGTGGGAGGCGCGGCGACGTGGGCGATGGTGCTGAGGTCGTGTGACTTTGGCGTCCCTCAACATTGGGCGCCCGGATTTTAGGCAGACCAAGAGAATTGGGGTACATAGAGGTTCTCATGTCTCCCTACTCTTGGTCGTTCCTATTAACTTAGTGTCCTAAACATCCCTATAGTTACGATTGTTAGGACGAACACCCACTCGTACCACGTATATGGTTCGTTCTCCCACCACATAGAACTAACGCCTCCCTTCGTACTGTTTCCAGTCCACCTTGGATTTGGTCCACTCAGTAACTGTGAGCATCGCGTATACTGCGTCCACCAAGATCATTGCGCGATCTTCCCATATAGGGTGAATGATTGGGTGGTCTTCATCATGTTCCATTTGTTCTAGTAGCAGGTTCGCTACAATATCGCGTAACGCCTCAATTACCTCGGTGTTCCAATTACCCTGTTCATCCTGAAAATACAGGTTCTCCGTGAATTGGGTCACAATAGTTTTCACGAACTCTGCTTCTTCTTCCTCATGGAAACCTTCGTAATCCCTATAAACGTGTTCCCCATACTTTTTGATCAGCTCAGGTATGTTCCACCTCTTATCTGGTCTCAACATCTCTCATACCTCCTTATAATATGGTCGCGCTCATCACATCGTGTACTACAAATACCCCAACGACTACCATAGCTACAATTACGCCTAAGAGCATTAGCTGTTCTGTGTTCATTAGTCGCCTCCTTCTTTTTGGTACTAGGAGCTAGGCTCCTTAGAGCTAGCTGGCGCACCAGCTAGCTCGAGCAACCTAGCTATCCTTTCGCCTTGATCTCGATGCCTTCATCGATCTCGTCCGCCAGTTCATCAAGGGTGTACATGACTTCCTTAAGAACTCCAGTATCAGCTGGAAGCCATATCCCCTTACCCTGGTTGGGGAAGTCGTCTTCCCCTTGCTTGTTGTACCAGTTTCTGATGTCCACAAAGGTTTGGTCGTCATTAGTTTCGATGTAGCGCACACGAACTATGCTGTTCGCTGTATTAGGCTTCTCGATCTCTGTGAGTACTACAGCTCTTTTGATTCCCCAGTTTCCGTTCTTCCTCATGTTATTGTACCTCCTTGTTATTATGTTCCACAATCTTACCACCATCGATCCCCTGCTTCCAGTAACTGAACCCACCAGGTACGTTGGCCTCGTTCATTTGGATGTACCACCCATCTGGACCATTATGCTCTACTGTGACTACTGTACCTGTGACTTTAAGACCTTGTGCCTTCACTGTGATGCGGTCCCCAACTGAAATTGTAAACCCTTCATGTGTTACGCTACCCATTTTTGTGTGCCTCCTTATATTTTTGTAGTGACGCAATCCTGAACGCCAGTGATTGTGCGTGTATGATATCCTCGGCTACTGAGGATCCACCATCCAGATCTAGGTCCCTCGCTAAACGCTTGAGTCCCTCAACATGGTCTTCCAACAGCTCTAGTAACAACCTAGCATCAGAATCCTGTAACCTAATTGTTATACTCTCTCGATTGATCATTCTCACTTCCTCCTTATGTTTATTACTTACAATTTCTCATGCACTCCCCTAGAGTTGTTAGTACTGAGTAACAGAACTTACAAAATCCTCGGTCCTTCCATTGATCTTGTTCCTCCTTGAGTTCTCGGTCCTTCATCTTGATCGCGATGACCTGTTTCCTTCGGCGTTCCCTGAGCTCTTGTGGTGAGTAGATCTCTTCGTCGTCTAGTAGTCGTTCCTTCAATTTACGTGGGTCGTACGATCTTTTATTGTTCCTAGGTATGTGAACACCCCTTTCCTGGACCCATGGGTCCCATTTTTAGTACTTTTTATTTTATTATATAATAAACCCACAGCGCCCTGCAAGGGTTTTTTGAAACTTTTTTTGTTCCGGTTGTAGTTCGCAGGTTTATACCCCCGGGGGTTTTAGGGCGTAGCAGGTTCTGATTTAATAGAGCTTATACCGGCCTAGTTTTATGGGCCGACGGGGGCTGGCGTGTTGAGAGGTGATACCAAAAAAGAAAAGGGCCACCAGATAATCTGGTGACCCCGAGGTGTTGTAATTCTATTTCTTGGTCTTCATCCTTTCCTTACGCGTCACGCTGGTTATGAAGTTAGAGTTCGTGTAACCAAACCCCTGGTTGACCAGCTCCTCACCAATCTCGCTCACGCTTTTTCCCTGGTTGTACAGTTCCCTGATGGCTGCGCTCTTCGAGGGTTTCTTCTCCCCTACCCTCATTACCCTGTTGTTCGAGATCACATTGTAGCAGAAGTGGTAGGAAACATTGACTTCACCCTCTAACAAGGTGTCCCTAACATCTACAACATCATAACCCAGGTCGTAAAGGTAAAGCATCCCCTTACTTTTACTCATCTTACCTTCCTTAACCTCTCCAACCACGTTAACGACATCCTCGACATTTACCTCACTTAACCCTAGCTCCTTGTTTCTTTGTTCCACCAGTTTCTTCACCCTACACAACCCCCTTTCTTTATAGTGTTAATTATATTATAACATGAACCCACATGTCCTATCAAGGGTTTTTTAAAACTTTTTTGTCCCTGGTCAAAACGCAGGTTTATACCCGGTGGGGTTTTAGGGCGGATTGGGTCCTAATATCATAGGTTTATACCCCCGGGGGTTTTAGGGCGGATTGGGTTGGTGTGTCTAGAGAGCGGGCCGCCAGGGGGTTGCGTGTTTGGGAGGATCACCCTTTGGCGATCCTCCCCTTGGTGTTACTCTAAACCGTACCGTATACGCTCCTTAGTGGTCATAGGTCTCACGAAGCACCCATCCCTGGTGTAGTAACCTTGGTAGCACATAGCTCTTAGATCGTCCGCTTCCTCGAAGAACCGATCCGGGTCATCCAGGTAAACCTTGTCCGCGTGGTCATCCGCTTCCTCCAATAACCTATGCTGCTCCGGGGTTAGTTCCTTACCAAACATGGTGTTACCTCCTTTTTATTAGGGGAGGGTGGTGTACCCTCCCCTAAGTGTGGTGTTACTTGTACATGAGTTCCATGTACTTTGGGAAGTCCTTGGTTACGGCATCCAGGATTTGCTTGGCTTCCTCGGGGGTGAGCTTCGTACCAACCGGTCCAAATATTTCCTCGGGGGACAAGTGGTGCAGTGCCTCCTCGCTCCATTGTTCCATTAACCACTGTACCTTCTCGGTTTTGGTGTAACAAGCACCGTCGCGCACGCACTCTCCTGGCTTACATGGTGGTGTACCCTCTGGTTGGTGTTCGTACTTGCACCCTTCGCACTCCTCGCATGGCTTCCAATCGTGTGGGCAGGTATACATGTTGTGGCCTCCTTACCGGTACCCTATGGGGTACCATTTTTTATTTTATATTTTAATTATATATGGAACCCACAAAGCCCAGCAAGGGCTTTTAAAAACTTTTTTTATCCGTGGGAGGAGGTTTATCCCGGCGGGGGTTTTATGGGCCGACGCGGGGGTTAGCGTCGTAGCTAGGTAGTACCAGATTTATATGGGCGGGGGTTTTATGGGCGGAGGAGGTTTATATGGGCCGGGGTTTTATGGGCGGCGAGGGGGGAGTTCGCTGCGCGGCTGTACTGCTAACACAAACGGAGTCCCCGAGATCGTATCGTTAATAGTTAATAATTATAATTATATATAATTAAATAATAATTGTAATTCGTAATTATTATTTAATTATATATAATTATAATTGTTAACTATTACTTAGTGGAGCTGCCCTCTATTTTTTTTTTGGTACACAGCTGAAGTCATGGTTGCGATCGCTTCACGATCGCGTATGTATTTACAAACCTCGGATCAAATTGCTTCGCAATTTGTTTCATTGGAATAGTTTTAATTTTTAAAATATTTAAAAAAATTTAAAAAGAAAATTTTTATTAAATATTTTAAAAATTAAAAATTTTTTAAATTATTAAAAAATTATAAAAGAGATAATTTTTTAATAATTTAAAAATTAGGGGGATTAGGGATTTTTATTAAATAATTAAAATATGTATAAATTAAATTTTATTAAATTATAAAATGAAAAGAATTTTATAATTTAATAAAATTTTTTATATTGTTTTTTAATTATTTAATAAAAATGATTGGAGTATAAAATAAAAAATTTTTAAAATATTTAAAAAATTTAAATGTAAATCAGCTCAGAGAAATAGTTAGTCGGGTTAGAATTAATTTAAGTAAGGAGTTATGTTAGGACGAAATTTTTTAAATATTTGAAAAATTAAATTAAAAAATAAATTAAATATTAAGGATAATAAAATTGAAAATTTTATTATTTAAAAAATAATTTAAAATGATTAAGGATAAAAAAAAATTTTAAATATTTAAAAAATTTGAAAAGAAAATTTTTAAAATATTTAAAGATTTTTTTTTTTTGATTATAGATTTTAAATTATTTTTTAAATTTATAATATATTTAATTGATTTTTTAATTTTGTTGTTATTTTAATTTGGTGGTGTAGTTAATTATATTTTAAAGGAGGAAGGCAGAAATGAGAGAGTTTGTTGAAGGTAAGGTGCAGGCGTTAGGGTTGGAGACAAGCGTGAATGTGGTGGATGTGGAAAATATTGTGGAGGAGTGCAGTAAGGGGAATTTGAGTAAGAGCAGAGGTATGGTGGCGTTGTATGATTATGGATTTGGGATCGGTGATGTGAGAGACTTGCTGAATGAGGGAGATGTTAGATGTACGTACAATTTTGTTTATAATGTGGTAAGCAGCAAGCGGGAATTGAGGCAGAAGAAGGATGATGAGACAAGCAAGAGTTCGGAGATAAGGCGCTTATATAATGAAGGTTTGAGCATATCGGAAATTGGAGAACAGTTATATAAGTTGGGGCACGGGTACGTTAATTCGAATTTTATTAATAGTGTGGTAAGGAAAGCCAGGAATAAGGCGAAGAAGAAGTAGTTAGGAGCAAGCGTAAGTTAGAGTAAATAAAAATAAAAAAATAAAAAAAATAAAAAGAATTTTTTTTTTTTTTATTTTTTAAAAGGTAAAAAAATTTAATAAATTAAATTTTTTTTTGATTACAGGGAATGGATAAAATTATAAAAAAATATTATTTTTTTATA
>PUKQ01000047.1 GCA_003550565.1 Syntrophomonadaceae bacterium | reverse complement strand
TGCCTTATTAATGTAAGGCAAAAGAACCGTCCCCGTGCCTTAAGGCAAAAGAACCGTCCCCTTGCCTTGCCTTATGAGCTTTCGCTGTGGTGCTGGATAATACTTGAAAAATAAAAAAAAAGATATAAAAATGCATGAACGGCAAATGTTATTGGAGATGTGAGGAGGTGTAATCATGGCTGCAGCCAAGCAAAAAGTGGAGTTGTATGACACCACATTGCGGGATGGCGCTCAACGGGAAGGTATATCCCTCTCGGTTAAAGACAAACTTAAAATTGCGGAAAAACTTGATGAACTGGGGGTTGATTATATTGAAGGGGGATGGCCGGGTTCCAACCCCAAGGATATAGAATTTTTTAAAGCGGCGAAAGATATGAAATTTGAAAACTCCCGGATTGCTGCTTTTGGCAGTACCCGCAAACCCGGCATTAAAGTTACTGAAGATAAAAATATAGCCGCTCTTGCGGCCGCTGAGACGGACACGGTAACAATTTTTGGTAAGAGCTGGGATTTCCAGGTTACTAATGCTCTGGAAACAGAGCTTGAGGAAAACCTGCGGATGATTGGTGATACCATTGAATATTTCAAAGAACTGGACAAGAGGGTATTATTTGACGCGGAGCATTTTTTTGATGGTTACAAACACAATGCCGAATATGCCCTGGAAACCCTTAAAGTGGCTGCAGACAATGGTGCCGATCTCCTGGTGCTTTGCGATACCAATGGGGGAGTTATGCCCTGGGAAATACAGAGTATTATTAAAGAGGTCAAAAAAGTAACCACCGCTCCTTTGGGAATTCATGTTCATAATGACGGGGGAATGGCCGTAGCTAATTCTACCGTGGCAGTGCGTGAGGGAATAAGGCATGTGCAGGGCACTATCAACGGCTATGGGGAAAGATGCGGCAATGCTAATTTATGCACTATCATCCCCACCCTAAAGTTTAAACTTAAAATGAATGTGCTTTCCAAGAGCAAGCTAAAAAAACTAACTGACATTTCTCATCATGTGGCGGAATTATGTAATATGGTGCCTTCTGAAGATCAGCCTTATGTAGGCTTTAATGCTTTTGCCCACAAGGGAGGAGTACATGTAGACGCAGTTAGCAAAGCTCCTGAAACTTATGAGCACCTTAAGCCTGAATTAATTGGAAACCGCCGGCGAATACTTATATCGGAACTGGGGGGCAAAAGTAGTGTTCTTTTCAAAGCCCGCCAAAATAATATTGATCTTTTAAAAGAAACCCCTGAAACCCAAAGGATTGTGGAAAGGATTAAAGAAATGGAGCACCAGGGGTACCAGTTTGAAGCTGCAGAAGGTTCCTTTGAGCTCATGGTTTGGAAAGTTATGAATGCATACCGAAGCCTGTTTAAGTTAGAAGGCTTTAGGGTTATTGTGGAGAAAAACGGAGAGGGAGAGGCTCTTTGTGAAGCCACCGTTAAAGTTTCTGTGGGCGATAAGAAAATTCACACTGCCTCTGAAGGAAACGGTCCTGTTAATGCCCTGGATAATGCGCTGCGTAAGGCAATGGAGGAAGTATACCCGGAAATGAAGAACATTAAGCTGGTGGACTACAAAGTGAGGGTTTTGGAAGCGCGAGATGGCACCGGTGCTCAAGTAAGGGTTTTATTGGAGTCAACGAACGATGAAAAAGCCTGGAGTACGGTAGGTGTTTCCGCAAATATAATTGAAGCAAGTTGGGTGGCATTAGTGGACAGTATTGAATATGGACTGCTTTGTAAAGAAATGCCTTCTGTTTTTAAAAATAACAAAATTATAAATTTGCTCAAAGAAGAATCGTAGAAAAGATCAAAAGGTGGCTTATAACCTGGAATTGCTGCCGGAATTAGCAAAACTTAAAACCAAGTCCTATGATAGAAATAAGCAGGTTTTGATCTGAAGAAGCTAAAAAACTAACTTTATATTTAACTAAGGGAGGTCTTATTTTGCAGACGAAACTAATGCGGAGGGCTACCGGCATTGGAAGCTTGCCCCATCAATCTGTGGACGACGGCATAAATTTAATAAAAGAAAATCTGCAGCATATCCCCCACTGGCCTCAACTACCCCGCAAAAATCCCCGGGAGGGCATTGTGAGACAGTATCTGGCTCCCCTTGTCCAGGCAGGGTTAGTTACTTCAGAAGAGGAAGATGATGGGAAACCTTACTTTCGGACAGATGCCCCCGACTGGGATGAACGGGTGCTTATTTATTATGAAACGCTGGTAGAAGTGGAAGAAAACAATTTTTCAGAGTCAGGCATTGGTGAAATGTTTGCTTTTCCAGCTGATACGGCAGAAGGGTTTTATGCTTTTTTGCAGGATAACTGGGACTCATCGGCAGTAGAAGTAATCAAGGGGCAAGTAAGCGGGCCTTTGGTAGTAGGCTTGCAGGTAACAGACCCTGACGGTAGTGCCGCTTTTTATAATGATCAGCTGCGGGAAATACTGGTTAAAACCCTTACTTACCAATCTTGCTGGCAACTACAGAGATTGGCTGTTTTCCAAAAACCGGTCCTGATATTTATTGATGATCCTGCCATTTATGGCTATGGAACTTCCACTTATGTTGGCTTAAGCAGGGAGTTTATCCAGCAGAGCATACAGGAGATGGTGAACGGAATAAAAAATGCCGGGGGGATTTCCGGTGTGCACTGTTGTGCCGGGGTAGACTGGTCTTTACTGTTTGATCTGCCTGTAGATGTAGTTAATTTTGATGCGTATAGCTACTTTTCCTCTATGCTTGTCTACACTGCTCAATTGAAAGGTTTTCTGCAAAGAGGGGGCATTCTCTCCTGGGGACTGGTACCTACTTCGCCGGAAATTGAGGAAGAAAATTCGGAGTCGCTCATGGCTAAATTGAGAGAGGGCATAGACACATTGGTTTCGCATGGCGTGGAACGCCGGTTATTGGAAGAGCAGTTGATGGTTACGCCAAGCTGCGGCGCGGCTACTCTTACGGAAGCTCAGGCTGAGAAAGTATACCATTTGTTACGGGAGGTAGAGCAAAACCTGTAATTCCGGTAAAACAGGGGGAAGGGTGACTTCTATGGAAGTGCATGCAATACTCAAGGAATTGGCGGAAGCAAGTGGAGTTGCCGGTGCAGAAAACGCAGCGGCGGATGTGGCTGCGAAACACTTTGAACCTTATGTTCACCAAATTAAACGAGATTTGTTGGGCAATCTGGTGGCTTATAAAAAAGGAGCTTCTCGCCGTTCATCCCGTAAAAGGCAAAAGGTTTTTGTAGCTGCGCACCTGGATGAAATCGGCCTCATGGTAAATGAAATAAGTGAAAACGGGTTTATAAGGTTCACTCCTATCGGTGGTTTTGACCCCCGAACTTTGTGGGGCCAGACGGTGATAGTACACGGGCGGAAAGATTTATTTGGCGTAATCGGACCCAAATCACCCCATCTGGTATCATCTGCAGAAATTCAAAAAGAAATGCGCATTGAAGATATGCATATTGATGTGGCAATGCCGGTAGAGCAAACGCGAGAAATTGTCCGGGTAGGTGATATTATTTCTATTCATCGTCATTTAAGGCAGATGAAAGATTCTTCTTACCTAACCGGTAAGGCTTTGGATGATCGGGCAGGTGTGATGTGCTTAATTTATGCTGCCAGCGAACTTCAAAGCCTTGTTCACCAGGCGGATGTATATTTTGTGGGTACTGTGCAGGAAGAAGTAGGAGCAAGGGGAGCGGTTACCTCAACTTATGAACTTGTGCCTGATATTGGGATAGCAGTGGATGTTTGTCATGGAAACATGCCCGGCGTAGATCAGGAAGACACTGCGGAATTAGGGAAAGGCCCTGCTATTGCAGTGGGCCCTAACATTCATCAGGTGTTAAGTGATAAATTGCAAAAACTGGCCGGCGAATTCCGAATTCCTTTTGCTTTGGAACCCTCTCCCGGGGCGACGCCCACCGATGCCCGCTCTATACAGGTAAGCAGAGAAGGTGTTCCCTGCGCTCTGCTTTCTATCCCTTTGCGATATATGCATACCTCGGTAGAAATGGTGCATACTCAAGATATCGTTTTGGCGGGTAGGTTGCTGGCCCAATTTATCGCTGAAGTTAATGAAAACTTCCTGCAGGAAGTTTGTAGTTATGAGTAATCAATTGTGATTTGGGAAAGAGGGGCGGAATTAAGGGATATAATCATATTATTGATTTTGAGATAAATGCAGGAAAAGATATTTGTTTAAATTAAAGTGGTGGCTATATTGAAGAGTCGGGAGGCCAGTTAAATGTTTTTACAAGATCTTTCAGGTATTCCCGGAGTTTCCGGCAATGAAAATGAAGTGAGAAAATATATTCGTAAAGCTCTGCCCTCTCGAGTTAAAGCAGATACTGACTATATGGGCAACTTGCTGGTAAACAAGGATTTCAAGGGAAATAGTTCTGCCCGCTTTAGAAAAATTCCCCGCATAATGCTGGCTGCTCATATGGATGAAGTAGGGCTTATGATCAGTTCCATTGAAAAAACTGGGCATCTACGCTTTAAAAAAGTAGGGGGTATTGATGATAGAGTTTTGGTGGCCAAAGATGTCCTGGTGGGTAAAGATTGTGTGCCGGGGGTTATCGGCGCTAAAGCCGTTCATCTGCAGAAAGAGGAAGAACGCAAGCGGCCTTATGAGGTTAAAAGTCTCTTTATAGATATTGGGGTGCAGGGAAAAGAAGAAGCGGAAAAACTGGTGCAAATAGGTGATTATGTTTCTTTTGATTCTTCTTTTAAAAGTATGGGCGATAATTGCTACATGGGCAAGGCTTTTGATGATCGAGTGGGTTGTGCTATCCTGTTGGAAATGCTGCATGATCATCAGAAAGAACTTCCCCCTTTTCAAGCGGCTTTCACCGTGCAGGAAGAAGTGGGGTTTCGGGGGGCACGAACAGCCGCTTATGCGTTAAATCCCGAAATAGCCCTGGTAATCGAAGGAACGGCGGCTTCTGATGTGCCGGAATCAAAAGATCACGAGCACTCTACTACCTTAGGAGAAGGGCCTGCCATCACTTTCATGGATCAATCGGTGATGGTGGACCGGGAACTCATGCAAAGACTGGTGAACACAGCGGAAAAAAACGAAATTCCCTTTCAGTTTCGCAGATTTACCGGTGGTTTTACCGATGCCGGGGCCATTTCTTTAGCCCGGGAAGGAACCCGCACTGCCGTGATATCAGTTCCCTGCCGGTATATTCATTCACCCTTTTCCATTCTTAAAGAAAGTGATTATCGGCATACCCTGGAGCTTGTCCGCGCATTTCTCAAGTCTTTTATAGTTTAAAAGGAGCGAAGTAGCCGGCTAAAAAATATAGGCAAGAAAATTTAAAGTGGAAGGAGTCTGTTTCATTGTCATGCAAAAATTAATTAGTAAATTTACGGAAACCTTTGGACCCTCCGGCCTCGAAGATGATATTCGCCGAGTTATTTATGAAGAGGTTAAAAACTATGCCGATGAAGTATTTACAGATCCATTAGGCAACCTGGTGGCAGTAAGGAAGGGGAAAGATCCCCGTTTAATGCTGGCAGCCCATATGGATGAAATAGGTTTAATCATCACCCATATTGATGAAAAAGGTTTTTTACGCATATCTTCCGTGGGAGGTGTTACTTTTTATCAATTGATAGGACAGCGGTTCATGTTTGCAAACGGGACTATAGGCACAGTATACCATGAAAAGGTAGATAGTTTTAAGGAGTTAACCTGGTCAAAACTATACCTGGATATTGGAGCTGCTAACAAAGAGGAAGCTGCGGCAAAAGTTTCTTTGGGAGATATGGCTGTTTTTCACCACTCCTTTGTAGATCTGGGCAAAAGATATATTGCCAAGGCAATGGACGATCGTATTGGTTGTGTTATACTGGTGGAATTATTGAAACGTCTCTATGGGCAAAAAGTTTCCCAGGAACTGGTTTTTGTTTTTACCGTGCAAGAAGAGGTAGGGTTAAGGGGCGCCAAAAGCGCAGCTTACAAATTAGCCCCCCGGTATGCCGTAGCTGTGGATGTCACCCGGGTGGGAGATATGCCGGAGGCACCACGCATGGATGTATCTTTGGGCAAAGGACCTGCTATTAAAGTAAAAGATTCTTCCGTAATTTGTCATCCCAAGGTGAGGGACTTGATGGTAAAAACGGCGGAAAAAAATAAAATAGATTACCAGTTGGAGGTTTTAGAAAGGGGCGGTACGGATGCCGGTTCTATCCACCTCAGCCGTGAAGGAGTGCCTTCAGGAGTAATGTCTATTCCCTGTCGCTATGTGCACACGGCTTCCGAAATGGTTGATGGCAGAGATGTGGAAAATGGTGTCACCCTTATGGAGAAAATTTGCCTCTCTCCAGAGTGGTCTTCAATGGGGCAGTGAATGAGGAACAAATTTTTTGATCATAAAATTTAGGTAAAAAAAGTAAATGAAAATTATTGACGGGGATGGAAAAATTAAGTTAAAATATTAATGTCGACAGCTGAATAGCGTTGAACAAGTACAAACCTAAAATAATAATTA
>PUKQ01000149.1 GCA_003550565.1 Syntrophomonadaceae bacterium | reverse complement strand
GGACTGTTCCTTTGTCACATCGCTTACCTTTATGAACGGTTACCTGCTAAAAAACCTGGCGATGGGACAAGGGACCTGTCCCCCTGTCCCATAATTAGTAAGTAAAATATTAGGAATTTAATTATTATTTTTGGTTGCCAAATCTGGATTACGCAAAGAGGAGGCAGGATAATTATCTTCCCACCTCCTAAATATCTTGCCAAAAAATCTTATACTCTCATATTTATAATTTACAGTGGCACTTCAGATTCATAGGTTTGCTCGGGTGAGCTGCGATTAAGCCCCGGTGGACCTTCACCATCCGGCCCGCGACCATCTTCGCATCCGGGAATGGAAATTCCGGCTACAAATGCGAACATAATCAATGCAGAAAAGAATACAGATAAGCGCTTGTACATGATAGACCTCCTTGTATTATTTTTTTAATACAACCTTTGCTATTCTACAAGCGTGAGAAAAATCCTGCTAATTATAGATAATTAATGTTGAATTTAATCACAAACTTTTGGATTTTTTAAAAAAATGGTAATTGACAACTGCACCCCTTATTGATAATATATTACTGCTGTTCACGCTTCAAAAATTAATTACATTTCATAAGAATAGAGATAAACCCATATGGAAATTTTAGAACATGTCACTGTCCCCATGTCTGATGGGTGCAACCTTTCAGCCAAACTGTGGATACCTTCGGATGCGCGGCAAAAGCCGGTCCCTGCGATATTGGAGTATATTCCTTACCGGAAAAGGGATTTTAAGGCTTTACGTGACGCCCTCATCTATAATTATTTTGCCGAGGAGGGCTATGCCGGTGTAAGAGTTGATATTCGGGGTAGTGGGGAGTCTGAGGGAATTTTACGGGACGAATACCTGCAACAGGAACTCGATGACGGGTTGGAAGTATTGCGCTGGATTGCTTCTCAACCTTGGTGCGACGGTAATATTGGCATGATGGGTATTTCTTGGGGGGGCTTCAACGGGCTGCAAATTGCTGCCCTGCAGCCACCGGAACTGAAGGCGGTCATTACCGTGGCCTCTTCCGATAACCGCTACTCCGACGACGTGCATTACATGGGTGGCAACCTGCTTTCTGATAACCTCTCCTGGGCTTCCACCATGTTTGCTTATAACACGTGCCCTCCCGATCCCGAGCTAGTGGGGGAGAAATGGCGGGAAATGTGGCTGGAGCGCCTGGAGGGAAGCGGCTTATGGTTGAAAAAGTGGTTGGAACACCAGCGTTTTGACGACTACTGGAAGCACGGCTCCGTTTGTATGGATTATGAAGCTATCAGGTGCCCCGTTTATGCCATCAGCGGCTGGACTGACGGTTATTCCAATACCGTGTTCCGGCTGCTGGAAAACCTGACAGCCCCGGTAAAAGGATTAATCGGGGCTTGGGGCCATAAGTACCCCCATTACAGCGAACTGGGCGATAACATTGATTTTCCCCGCGAAGCCGTGAGGTGGTGGGATCGCTGGCTCAAAGGCGTTAGAAACGGCATCGATGAAGAGCCGGCCTTGCGCGTTTGGATGCAGGATACGGTTTCTCCCATATCACCTACCCGCCCCGGGCGCTGGGTGGCCGAATCCGGTTACCCCACAGGCAATGTGGAACAGAAGAAGTATTATTTGAAGCACGGGCTTCTTGATATAGACGACCGGGTTCCGGATTTTATGCCGGAGCTTACCATCCAAAGCCCCCTGAGCGTGGGGCTGTTTGCCGGAAAGTGGTGCTCTTATGCTGCAGATACGGATCTCCCCAGCGATCAGAGAGAAGAAGACGGAGGCGCGCTGGTTTTTGATACCCCGCCTCTGCCGGAAGATGTAGAAATCCTGGGAATGCCCGAACTGGAAATTCGCTTGAGCAGCAATAAACCGGTGGCAATGCTGGCGGCACGCATATGCGACGTAGCCCCCAACGGTCGTTCCACCCGCGTGACCTACGGCGTATTAAACCTGACACACCGTGAAAGTGATGAACACCCTACCGAGCTTGAGCCCGGGCAGGTGTATAACATTTACATGCCTTTAAACTATATTGCGCAGCGTTTCCCCGCCGGCCACCAGATCAGGCTCTCCTTATCTACTTCTTACTGGCCACTGGTGTGGCCGCCTCCGGAACCGGTTCGCTTAACCATCTACCCGGCAGACTCACAGATAACGCTGCCGACTCGCCTGAGCAGTGAGGGAGATACCGGCCTGCGTGACCTCGGTTTCCCCCGGTTGCAAGCGCTGAGGCCTTCCACGGTCCTGCGTCCCGAAGTGAAAGAGTGGGAAGTAGTTCATAACTTACGCACCAATAAAGTCACCCTGCACGTGATCAACAATGATGCCAAAACCCGGCTGGATGATATAAACTGGACCACGGAAAAGAACGTGGAAGAAAAATATATATACCGGAACAACAATTACGATACCTTGAGGGGGGAAGTGACCGGTGAAAGGCGGTTTGAACGTGACGACTGGTCTGTATATACCAAAACCCGCACCATCCTCACCTCCACCAAAACCCACTTTATTATCAGGGCCACCCTCGACGCATATGAAGGGGATGTGCGGATATACAGCAAAACCTGGGATGAAATGGTGAAGCGTGATTTATTGTAAAACTCGTCAATTTAATACATTAAGGAGAGTTTGAGATATGTCCAAAAAGCAGGTCTTTATTATTGGCCTGGATGAGTTTAACCTGAAAAAACTTCAGAGGCTGGCGGAGGCGGCCTACTGTGATTTTCTGCCTGCCCTGCATGTTTCGGAGATAAGGGGCGTGGAAAGTTATGATATCCAACAGCTCATCAACCTTTGCCGGCAAAGGATAGATGAACACGGCACCATTGATGCGGTAGCCAGTTACTACGATTTTCCCGGCAACATCCTGGTTCCCATTATTGCCCATGATTACAAGATTCCCGGCCCTTCCCTGGAAAGTATATTAAAATGTGACCATAAATTCTGGAGCCGCCTGGAACAGGACAAGGTCATAAGCGAGCACATTCCCTATTATAAAGTTTTTAACCCCTTTGATCCTGAAGCTTATGAAAAGATTGGCATCATCCCGCCATTTTGGATCAAACCCATCAAGTCTTTCCGCTCTTACCTGGCTTTTCGCATCAACGGGGAAGCGCAGTTTTACGAAGTTATGCCGGAAATAAGAGACAACATCGATTTTATTACCGGGCCCTTTACCGAGTTAATGCACCTGTATAATATGCCGGAAGAGTTTGCCAATATGGAAGAAACTTGCATTGCAGAAAGCCTGATTACCGGCCACCAGTGCACACTGGAAGGCTATGTGCTTAACGGGCGGGTGGTGTCTTACGGGGTGGTGGATTCCATGCGGGAAGGGGGCAGGCCTTCCTTCTCGCGTTATGAGTATCCTTCGGCCCTGCCGCAGGAAATTCAATTCCGCATGTCCGATGTAGCCCGGCGCATAATTTCCCAGATAGGCCTGGATAATTACCCTTTTAACATTGAATTTTTCTATGACCAAACTGCCGATGAAGTCTATCTGCTGGAAATAAATCCCCGCATTTCCCAGGCTCATACAGATATCTTCGAAAAGGTCCACGGCATCTCCCACCTTTCCATAATGTTAAACCTTGCCCTGGGTCAGAAACCCAGGACGCTGGATTATAGGGGGGACTTTAACAAAGCGGCCAACTTTATGCTGCGCACCTATGAACCGGGTATGGTAAAAATGGCGCCCACCAAAAAGGAAATCAATATTTTAAAGAAATTCATCCCCGGCCTGGAAGTGATTATCAGAGTGCCTGAAGGCATTCACCTTGATGAGCTGCAGGGCCAGGATAGTTACAGCTACGAACTGGCCAACATCTTTATTGGCGGCAGGGATCAGCAGGAACTCGTGGAAAAATACGAGAAAGTGGTAGAAGGCCTCTCCTTTGATATTGAATATGATGAAAAGGTGCATCTTTACTAGCATGCCGGCGGAAGGGTATCCGTCTATATGCTTAAACAAACCCGGCGCGGATCGGTGGATTATGATCGTTCTCAAGATGGTTTTAAGGGTATAATGCCGGAATCCCACTACTGCTATCCGTGTCAAGTCACATAAGAATCTTATCGATTCAAGAGTATCATCCAAGAGTATCATCTTCAATTCACATTCCCTAAGTAAGATTTCTTTGCGAGCGAGTCGGTATTCTTTTAGTAAGATTTTCAGTGAATGATCGCGATACCTTGACAGAAAATTTTAAATATGCTAATCTTCTGCTTCAAGAAGGTTCTGCATGTAAAAAAAGGCTATTTCATATTAGGGAAGGAAAATACCATAAAATGGATGTAAATGCCATTTCGTCCTTAATGCGTCCGATCGTCCAGCGTCATCCCAGGGGGGCGAATGCCCGCGTTTTATTGACTTCTGTGTTTGGCCCTTATGCACAGGATGATGAATACGGCAGCCGCGCCATTAACCCCATGGAGCTTTTTCACAACCAGGTTACCAGGGAACAGGGAGAATTTTCGCCTCGTCGGTTTCATGGTTCCTGGGGAATCAGAATGATCCAGGCAAACATTTCTGCTTCCTGCACGGTGCTTGATTTTCCCACCCGCGAAACTTTTGTGCGCGAGTTAAAAGCTAATCGGTATGATGTCGTGGGTATTTCCTCCATCGCTGTTAACGTGGGCAAAGTTCGAGAGATGTGCCGCCTGGTGCGTGAGGTCTTACCGCATGCCGCCATTGTTGTTGGGGGGCATGTAACATCGTTCCCGGAAATTGAACGGGATATAGATGCCGACCATATTGTCAGGGGTGAGGGGATTGCCTGGATGAGAGAGTACCTGGGGGAAGCCCCGGATGCTCCCATAAAACATCCCGTGCTATCCTCAGGGTTTGGCCTGCGCATAATGGGAATTGGGCTTCCCAACCTGGACTATGCTACGGCTGTTATCATACCTTCCGTTGGCTGTCCTATGGGGTGTAACTTTTGTACCACTTCCGCATTTTTTGGCGGTAAAGGAAACGTGATTAACTTTTTCTCAACGGGTGAAGAGCTATTTCGGGTAATGGAAGAAGCAGAAACTGTACTGCAAACTAAATCCTTTTCTATCATGGACGAGAATTTCCTGCTTAATAGAAGGCGCGCTATGGAGCTATTGGACTTGATGCGGCAAAAGAAAAAAAGCTGGTCGCTTCACGTATTCTCTTCAGCAAATGCCATACAAAAGTATACTTATGAAGAACTTCTCGAACTGGGGATAGCTTCCCTGTGGATTGGGTTGGAATCACCCCGGGCAGAATATGTCAAGCTCAGGGATGTTGACACCTTGCACCTGACAAAGGAATTGCAGCAACACGGTATTGTCCTTATGGGATCAACGATCATCGGCCTGGAACACCATACTCCGCAAAACATCCGGGAGGAAATTGAGCATGCCGTTGCACATAATACTGATTACCACCAGTTTATGCTTTACTCACCGGGGCCCGGCACCGAATTCTACCGCAAACTGGAGCAGCAGGGAAGAGTGCTGGATATAGACCCGGCTGATGGGCACGGTCAGTTTGCCTTTCACTTTGAGCATGAAGCCATTTCCCGGGAAGACTCCAAAAAATATCTGGATTTGGCTTTCCGATTGGACTTTGAAAAGAATGGCCCGAGTTTGTTTCGTATGATCCGGACAAATTTTCAAGGCTGGAAGCGTCATCGGAATCATCCGAACCAGCGCGTGCGGGAGAGATTCCGGCGGGATATTCTTTCGCTGCGTTATGTTTATCCCCCCTTGCTGTGGGCTATGGAGCGGCGGCTTGAAAATGAAGAAAACCCCGGGGCTTCCCAGGTTCGGGCGTTAAGGAAAGAAATGGAGGGTGAATTTGGCTCCCCGACTGTTATGGCGACACGTATGCTGGGCCCACTGTTGCAATGGATCAGCCATCGGGAAAAAAAACGATTGGAGCGGGGTTGGACATATGAACCCCCTACTTTCCTTGTACGCAACAACTGGCCGCATAAAAAGACTGCAGGGCTTGGGTGACCTGATATTTTATTAACACATTGTGCCTGGCATGATGGGGCAAAACTGCTGCCTGTAAACAAAAGTCTCCGGCTTTTTGCCGGTAAAGGAGATAAAAGTTATGCCTGATGTGGCTGTAGTAACGGATACGACGGCCTACCTGCCTGAGGAAAATGTTCATCAGTATGGAATTACCGTAATTCCCATTATTGTGAACTTTGAAGACGGCTTTATTTATGATGGGATGGTTAATCTCCGGGAATTTTTTGACCGCGTAGAACGTTCCGAAAGGCTTCCCGTGACTTCCCAGCCTCCCCTGGGGCAGTTTATTCAAATTTACGAAAAGCTGGTGGGGGATGGCAAGGAGGTTGTTTCCATCCATATATCCTCTGAGTTGAGCGGGACAGTGGAGAGTGCCAGGACGGCGGCGAAGATGGTGGATGAAAGCAAAATTACCGTAGTTGATTCTTTGCAAATACTAGGGCCTATGGGCTACCAGGTTTTGGAGGCGGCAGAAGGCGCTTTGGCAGGTCTTGGGCGCCGGGAAATTGTGGAGCGGGTCGAGAAAGT
>PUKQ01000135.1 GCA_003550565.1 Syntrophomonadaceae bacterium | reverse complement strand
TTTAATTACACTGCGTGTTAACTTGTTAACTTATTCATGAACTTAGTACACTGCGTGTTAACTTGTTAACTTATTCATAATTTCGAGGGTTTGGGTGACCGGCGTGAGCCTTAACCGGCTACATTATATTGCTTATAGAAAGGAGGAGTGGCGATTTTTCTCCCACTTAATACTATCGCTTAGAGGTGGGAGTATCTTCGCCTAACACAAAATGAAGAATAATAATTCTGTCGGTTTTAAAGTAGGGGGTAAAGTTGTTGCGGCCTTGGCTATAGCCCTGGCGTTGTTGCTTTGCGTGGGCGCCGGGGTGTGGGCAACTGAAGAAACGGTAATAGATGAAGATATTTATAAGCCCATGGGCGATGTAGAAGTTAAGGAAGGGACGGTAATAAATGGAGATGTCTCTCTAAATATGGGCTCAATAGATGTGCATGGCATTATCAACGGGAATGTCAAGGCTAACATGGGTAGTATTTCTGTATACGGGGATGTAAACGGTGATTTGCATGCGGACATGGGAAGCGTTGAAATTCTGGGAGATGTTACCGGTGATGTGAGTGCGCGCTTGGGTTCGGTTAAAGTGGATGGAAGTGTTGGCGGGAATTTGAAAAACAGCCTGGGCACGACAGAGGTGACGGGAGCAGTTGCCGGTGATATTAATGGTGGCCTGGGAGACGTGCAAATAGATGGCGAAGTGGGCGGCGACATAAGCAGTGAAGGTAAAATAGTTGCCATAAACGGGACCGTGGAAGGAGATGTCAACCTTCCCAAAGGCATGGTAGAATTAGGCCCTGCAGCAGTGGTTGAGGGCATAATCATGGTTGGCGAGGGCATGGTGGATAAGAGCGACGGGGCTCAAACCGGGGGAATAGAGATAGAAAATGAGCTTAGCAGGGCAGAAATCGATGATTTATTCAGCGGATTTTGGGGAATTCAATTTCCCGGCGTAAGTGGTGTTTTAAATATATTCGAAGAAGGGCATTTTATACGTGATCTTGATTTGGAGGATTTATCAACCTTTGTCCAAATAGGCATTATAGGTTGGTTTGGCCATTTGCTGCAGGGCTTACTAACCATGATTATTTTGTTTGCCCTGAGTGTCTTAATATATGTTTTATTTCCCCGTCAGGTGGGGAAAGTGGAAGAAGCAATTAAAACTAACACCGGCATGGCCTTCCTCTGGGGCTTTTTGGCTTTTATTGTGGCTATTCCATTAATGATTTTGCTGGCCATAACCATCATAGGCATTCCATTAATATTAGTGTTAATTCTCCTTTTGGCTGTGGCCTGGATCCTTGGATATGTGGGCATAACTATTATGTTGGGGGGATGGGTGCTGGAATCGGCCAAAATGACCAGCGACAACCCCATGCTTAATATTTTAGTAGGAGTAGCCTTGTTAGGTTTTGTAAGCTTTGTGCCGGTTATCGGATCTTTGGTAAGTCTGGCTGTGGCTATTATGGCTGTGGGGGCAAGCCTTTCTTCCCGGTTTGGGACAAATCTTAATTTTTCGCGGATACCGTCTGCAAAATAGGAGGTGGGTGCGGCTTCTTTTTTTCCTTTATTTAAAAAAAGGATTAAGCGGGAAAAAAAAGAAGAATACTTTTTGGAGAAAAAAATACTTAAATACTTTAACCAAATTTAGAGCTAAATCATTTAGCCGCAGAATAATTTGCAGCTTAATTATCACAATGGGAGGATCAATATGAGCCGCAGTAATTATGTTAACCCACTTCACAATTTATTAAATCCCCAATCAATAGCCACGGTGGGAGCCGGGAACAACCCCATGAAAATGGGGACCATGCAGGCACTCAGTATCATTAAAGATGGTTACCGGGGTAAATTCTTTCCCGTGCATCCCTATGAGGAATACGTGCTTGGCCATAAGGCATATCCTTCGGTCCATGACCTGCCGGAAGTCCCTGAGGTAGCTTTTTTTATTGTCCCCACGGAACATGTAGTTTCTTTGCTGGAGGATTTTGGCAAGATCGGCACCGCGTATGCCATTATTATCACTGCCGGTTTCAAGGAAACGGGGGAGGAAGGCAGACTGCTGGAAGAGCGCCTAAAAAAAACGGCGAATAACTATGGCATAAGGTTTCTCGGTCCCAACTGCATTGGGGTGTTGAATGCCCAGGCGTCCCTCAATGCTACTGTCATGAACTTTGACCAAGAACCGGGGATGCTGGGGATGGCTTCTCAAAGCGGCACCTACATTACCCAAAGCTTTAATTACTTGCGCCGGAAGGGTATCCGCTTTAGCAAAGCCATTAGCGTCGGTAACGAGGCAAACATCGACATTGTAGATGCCCTGGAATACCTGGGGGAGGATGAAGATACGAAGGCCATAGCGCTTTACATTGAGGGAATCAGGGATGGTAACCGGTTCATGAAGTTAGCCCGGGAGATAACCCCACATAAGCCTATTTTAGCTCAGTATGTGGGAGGTTCAGAGGCCGGGGCGCGCGCCGGTGCCAGCCATACGGGTTCCATGTCAGGACCGGATTATCTTTACGAAGGTATTTTCAAACAGGCCGGGATAATCCGTGTTCATTCAGTGGAAGATCTCTACGGGCACGGGTGGGCTTTAGCCACTCAACCGCCGCTGCAGGGAAAAAGAGTAGCTGTGGTTACCAACTCCGGTGGGCCGGGAACATCCCTGGCCAACACTTTAAATGAGGGAGGAATGGAGGTGCCGGAGTTTTCGGAGGGACTGCAGTCACAGATTAGTACCTTAATACCCCCGCATGCTTCCAGTGCCAACCCGGTAGATATTACTTTTCATATTGACACTTTCACCTTGGTGAAAGAAATTCCCGAGATAATTGTAAAAAGTAAAGAAGTAGATGCCATGGTTCTGCATGGAGCTATGGGAACCGGCTTTTTGCGGGAAATATATCCACACGTGCAGGATTTTCTCCCGGGAGTTTCCAGGGAAGAATTTATTGAACGTAATAAGCAGGATATAACGGGTTCTGTAGCTGTGCCCGCTAAGCACGGATTACCCTTTGTAATTTCTTCTTTTTTTGATAAGAGTGATAACTTTATGGCGGCTTATCTCCAAGAAGACGTACCGGTTTATGATTCTCCGGAAAAGGCGGCGCGGGCCGTGCTTTCTCTTTTCAAATATATGGAAGTCCGACAGCGTAAAGAAAGCGCCCTGCCGGAAATGCCTTCGCGTTCACCGGAGGCGGCGCAAATAATTCTAGAAGCCCTGGAAAACGGGCAAAAGAACCTGGATGAATACCGGGCTAAAAAATTATTAAGCGCTTACGGCATTCCGGTAACTTCGGAAATGCTGGCTAACTCGGAAGTAGAGGCTTTGGAGGCTGCGGAATCTATAGGTTATCCGGTAGCGCTTAAAGGGTGTTCGCCGGATTTAACGCATAAAACGGAAATGGGGGTAATTCACCTCAACCTTAAAAGTGAAGAAGAAGTATCCTCTTCCTTTCGAGCAATTAGAGAAGCTGCCGGTGATATTCCCGTACTGGTCTCGAAAATGTTAAAAGGAGATCGGGAATTTGTAGGGGGAATGACCAGGTTTGAAGGTTTTGGCCCGGTGGTCCTTTTCGGCCTGGGTGGAATTTTTACCGAAGTGTTAAAGGATAATACTTTTCGGGTAGCCCCTATGAGCGCTGCGGAAGCGGAAGAAATGCTATTTGATATTAAAGGGCGCAAACTGCTGGAAGGGTTTCGAGGAATGCCGGCAGTCAATACCGATGCGCTGGGCCAAATTATGCAAGCTTTGGGATTCATTGGGCAACTTCACCCGGAAATAAGAGAAATAGACATCAACCCGCTCATAATAAGCGACAGCGAGCCGGTGGCAGTGGATGCCCTTATTATCCTCTAGGGTGGTTCTTCCCGGAACATTCCTCGGCGCCCTACCAGACCGCAATCCGGTGCCCTACTTGACGACGAGGACGGGAGTTTCGGCGTTGTGGATCACTGCGCTGCTTACACTGCCCAAAAAAAGCTGTTTAATGCCGCCTAAGCCCCTGCTTCCCATAACGATGAGGTCGAAATTATTATCTTTGGCTATCTGGCAAATTATGTCCGCCGCTCTGCCTTTTTCCAAGATTAAATCGATATTAAAACCATTTTCCCTGAAAAAAGCGGCAACCTGTTCCAGAATTTGTTGGCCGGCTTTTTCCTGTCCTTCCAGATACTCCATAGTTATCCAGGGCGAAGCCGGCACATCGTAGCCCGTATATACGGGGGTGGCTTGTACCACAGAAATGGCAGTTATATCGGCTTGCAGGGGTTGGGCTAATTTAAGCACTTCTTCAGCTGCCCGGGAAGAATGCTCCGAACCGTCCGTGGCCAGTAAGATTTTATACATCTTCATTTACCTCCTTAGTCTTAAGTTTAGCCGCTCATATACGGCTTTATAAGGTTTTTTTGTGACGAGTGTTATGAGTAATGATGGTTATTTTTGGAGTGAATTGTCGATTTTTATAATAATTATTATAGTTGAAATAGGCCCCACGGTTTTCTCAGTGATGGGCTGGTAATGCCATAACATATTCTATCTGCCGTGTTGACGCAATTTGACGCGTGTCATGCCGAATAATATATGGCAAAGTATATAATTCTATATAATCTGATTCATTTATTTTGCTTAATTTGTACTATAAAAAATTCTTTATCGGAAAGCTAAAATCCTTTTTAATTATGTGGGAGGAGAAAAAATAGCACAGGCAAGGCACAGGCAAGGGGACGGTTCTTTTACAGGCAAGGGGACGGTTCTTTTGCCTGAATTCACAGGCACAGGCAAGGGGACGGTTCTTTTGCCTGAATTTATTTTCCCTCACCATTGCCAAACAGCTAAAAATTTTTCTACAAGGTGTTATTGTGTTTTTGGAGAAGTTTATTAATTAAGAACTACATTATAACTCATAATAACAACCGGCAATTTATCTCCCACTTTTGTTCCGCTCTAAGGGTGGGAGAATTCTTGCCTAAATTTTAGGTTCATAAAAAATTGAGAGTAGAGGTGAGGAAAATGAGCTTGGAAGAAGACATAAAAGAATATGCGCTGGATATTGGCTTTGATCGGGTTGGGTTTACTTCGGCCGCACCATTTGAACCCCTGGGGCAGGAATTGGATGAACGCAATGAGATGTATAGCTGGATTAGTAAAAACCTTTTGCAGCTCCGCAAAGTGGTGGATCCTGCTAATGTTTTGCCCGCCGGTAAATCCGTTATCGTGTTGCTTTGGGATTACTATAAAAAAGCCATCCCGCCGGAATTTCAGGGAAAAGTGGGAAAAGCTTACCTGGCAAGGCCCTATAGCAAAGACCGCATATTACCTGCCATGATAAAACTTTTCAGGAGTTTTCTGGAAAAGGAAGGGGTGACGGTAAAAATGAGACCTACCATGCCCGATCGCCAGGCGGCTGCAAGGGCCGGCATCGGCAATTTCGGGCGCAATACTTTCATTTACGCCCCCGGTATTGGCAGTTATGTTGCTATTGTTTCCATGGTGGTAGATCGGGAACTGGAAGGAGAAACATTCGAGCTGGAAGACCGCTGCACCGATAAGTGCCAAAAGTGCCTGGAAGCTTGCCCCACCGGAGCCCTCTATGAACCGTTCCGCATGAACCCTTTACGATGCGTTTCCTTTCACACTTATGGAACCGGAAACTTTCCCATGGTTCCCGCTGAGATACCGCGTGAAACCAGGAAGAAAATGGGGTCATGGTTTTACGGGTGTGATGTTTGCCAGGATGTTTGCCCCCATAACTCCCAAAAACAAAAACTAAACCTTCCTCCGGATGCATTTCTTGAGGAAATGGCTTCAAAGTTCACTCTGCCGCGGCTTTTGCTCATGGATAATGAGTTTTATTCCCGCAAAGTACAGCCTTTCTTTTTCGGTTATATTTGGGACAAAAAATTCCTGCAGAGAAATGCTGCCATTGTTTTGGGCAATACCGGCGATACAACGGCAGTCCCCCACCTGCAGGAGGCTCTGGAAATCCCTGAAGAAATGGTTAGGGAGCATGCAGCCTGGGCCTTGGGACAGATAGGTGGCGCAAAAAGCCGCCAAGCGCTGGAGCTTCACCTGGAACGTGAGACATCTTCCAGGGTCCGGGAGGAAATAAATATAGCTTTGGAAGAAGATTGAAGTAGCAAATGTTAACTGGAAACCTTTGGTTTTAAATAATGGTTAACAAAAATTTATAAATAACAATCAACAACATTTGCCAAAATATAACTAATGTGTTATAATAACTACTAAACTGAAAAAAATACGTTTTTGCAGAAAGGGGGGGAAATATGGACAATTCCCGCAGGCTAATGTATGAGAAGATCCGGGAATTGGAAGAGATGGGGCTAAACATTTCGCAGATAGCCAGGCGGTTACAGGTGTCGCGGAATACAATTTATAATTACATCAATTCATTGCCCGAAAAATTTGAAAAAGAGAACATGGAGCGCAGGAAAAAATTAGATGAATATCACAACGAGATCCTTTCGTTTTTAGAAAACTATTCGGATGTTTCTGCCCAACAAGTTTTGCATTGGTTAAAAGAGCAATTTGGTGAGGTCGATGTTTCACCGAGCACGGTTTCAAATTATGTGCGTTGGCTACGGACAAAACATAATATTCCCAAATATTTAGAAAGGGAGTGATATAACATGGTTTTGGATAATGCCAAGAAAAAAGCAACTGAATTTGCGCTGGATAAGGCGGTTAAATATTTGCACAAGAATCCGGAAAAAAACTTGTTTAAGATTCTTGATTATATGAAGAGTGTGGCTATCGAGCCTTATCACAAGTTATGGATTGATGATTTGAAAAATTATTTCAGCAGGACTCCGGCGGCATTAGAGCAAGCTAAACGAGTATGCGGAAACGAAAGGATGCTCTACAACCTCATTAATTCCTGGGGTTTGCACGGAGGTTTTTGGGGTAAACCCAAAAGGAATAAAGCTGCTGAAGAATTGGACGTAAGCATACCTGCGGCAATCCTTATTGATCCCACTTCGGCATGTAACTTGCGTTGTGAAGGCTGCTGGGCAGGTGAATACAGCAAGAATGATATTATAGAACCGGAATTGTTTAGCCGTATTGTCGCAGAGGCCAAGGAATTGGGCATTCACTGGATAGCTCTTTCGGGAGGAGAACCTTTCTGCTATCCGCATCTTACCCAAGTTTTGGAGGAGCATCCCGATTCTTTCTTTATGGCTTATACCAATGGGACACTTATAGATGAAAAAATGGCCGACAAGTTGGCGGAACTGGGCAATTTAACACCGGCTTTTAGTCTGGAAGGTGGGAGAGACTACACAGACAGCCGCAGGGGCAAAGGCACATACGATAAAGTAATGCATGCCATGGATCTTCTGCGGGAAAGGGGCGTCCTTTTTGGCGCATCAGTTACGGCAATGAGCAATAACCTGGAGGAACTATTTAGTGACAGCTTTATGGAGCATCTTATTAATAAAGGTGTCACTTATATCTGGTCGTTCCATTATGTCCCCATCGGCAGTGACCCCGACGTTAACTTGATGCTTACGCCCGAACAGCGGAAGTGGATGATAAATCGAGTTGACGAAATCCGGGCTGAAAAGCCTGTCTTGCTGGTAGACTTTTGGAATGACGGAGGTTACACCGAAGGCTGCATTGCCGGTGGGCGCGAATACTTCCATATAAATGCCGCAGGTGACGTAGAACCTTGCGCGTTTGTCCATTTTGCTGTGGACAATATCAGGGACAAGAGCCTGAGAGAAGTATTGCTGAACCCCTTCTTTAAAGCTTATCAGCAAGAAATGCCTTTCTGTGAAAACCATTTGGCGCCTTGTCCCATTATTGACAACCCGGAGAAGCTGAAGGATATGATAGACCGGTGCAACGCCCAGCCCACCCATGAAGGCGCAGATAACGTATTTAGAGATGAAATAGCCAATCACCTCCATAAATCCTCCAGTAAATGGAAGGAAACCATTACAAAGGAAGAAGTAAAGAAAGAAAAAATCAAGCAGTATAGCTGACATAACCAAAAATTAAAAAAAAGGGTGTTAAGGGGACGGTTCCTTTTGGCACCTTTTTTTTGCACCAATGTGCCAGTGGGGAGTGCGCCGTATGCCAGTGGGGACGGGGCAATTTTGTCACACGTGTGTGCTAGTGGGGACGGTTCCTTTTGACACCTTTTACCAAAATATGGTTTTTAGGCTAATTATCACGCAGTGTGACGGGACAATTTTGTCGCCACACCCTACTCAAAAAAAGCCTCAAAATAAAGAAGCCCTTCATTTTTCTACCCAGGTATGACGGGGAAGAATAACGCAGACTGTCTACCCTGCTGTGATCCAGATAATGGGAAAAGGTGTCAAAAGGAACCGTCCCCTTTAACACCTTATGAGGATGCTTCCCACTCTGCTTACTATGGTTTGCTTCAAGGTGCCGTTGGTAGCTTTTTCTTGGACGAAATTTTCTATTTCTTCTTTCAAACCCGGGTAGGGGGTAATGTATGATTGGAGGGAAAGAAGCAAGTTATGCGCCGCTTCTTGAGGAGGGTGTTCTTCCACCCGCTTTTCTTCCCAAACATTGAGTATTAAATCGTAGCCTTCTGTGTATAATAAGTTATGGATGTAAAAAATGTGATCGGGCCACGGCGGCATTTTGGTTCCCGTAAGGCGCGTCCATAGTTCATTTAACATATCATTTTCCCTTTTTCCGGCATAAGCATTCAGGTAGAAATATTTTTTAGAACAGGCGAGGGCTTTTCTCAAGGTTTCCCCATTTTTAATCCCCGGGGTCATGGAAGCAACCACCAGGTCAAAATGCTCTTTAAAGTTTTCCTTTTCTATGTTTATTTCTTCCCAGGGAAGGGGAAGTATGTGAATATTGTCGTAACCCTCGTCGTTCATCTTTTTACGAAGGTATTCAACCATGGATTCCACCGGTTCTAAAGCTACAATCTCTTGGGCGGTTTCTGCCAGGGGAAAAGTAAAAGGACCCGGCCCGGCGCCTATATCCAATACTGTCGCCCCTTCCAGCGTTACTCCCTCTTGTTGTAGCCAGCGTAAAGTTTCTATTACTTTCTTTTTGTGCTTATCGCTCATGATGTTTTTTTGAAAACTCTCAGCTTTGCGACTCCAAAATTCTATGGTTTCTTCCAGGCTTCTGTCCCGGTAACAGCAATGCTCCCTAGATTGCTGCCACCATTTTTCCCAGGCAGACGGGTCTTTAAAAGAATGGTTATTATTTTGGCCCGCGCAATCTTTAGAAGACTGGTTTTCGCGCATAATTTTTTCTCTCCTTTTTATACTGTGATTATCAGTAATCTCACTTACATACTAATAATGAGCAGGTCTCTACTAAAATTTACATAGGAACTCAAAGAGTTAAAATCCGGGTAATCATTCCCCGCTCCCCTCTGTTTCTTATATCACGCCTCATAATCTATCGCTACAACGAAAGATTATAGAGTGAGCGTCCCGTAAAGCGTAAGGCAAAAGAACCGTCCCCTTGCCTTTTTTTAAGGCAAAAGAACCGTCCCCTTGCCTTTCCTTTGATTATCAGTAATCTCCTTTACATACTAATAATGTTATTTTATGCTTCCATTTGCTCCTTGCTTAATCCTGCAAAAATATTTTTTTATTAGAAGGATGCATATTATATTATTTGAGGGATAATTGATATAAGAACTTGCTGTCAACGCCTGCAGGGGAATTAAACACAAAGATTTTTTAATTTAGGAAGGATTATAAGCTCCGAAAAGCTAAATAAATAATAGCGCCATTGTTCATTGTTAATGAGTTTATATTCAATGATGGGTTAAAGGGAAAAGAAACAAAAACCCTTTATTAATATAAGGAAAATGAGGGAGAATTTACTACAAACATTTAAAGAAAGGATAAAGGAAAATTATGTCTCAAACTGTATCGGGTAAACCTTCCGAAAAGTCAAGCGGCGAGGATTACGTCCTTTCCATAGATATAGGCACTCAAAGCGTGCGGGCTATTATTTTTGACAGCCGGGGAAATATCAGGGGTATGCGCAAGCTGGAGTATGAAGCTTACTTTTCCACGCAGCCCGGTTGGGCCGAGAAAGACCCCATGGATTATTGGCACGGAATGTGCGAAGTCATCAAGGGGCTGCGGGAAGAAGAAGGCGGCGAAGAATTCTGGCCTTTCCTGCGCTGTATGGTGGTTACTGCCCTGAGAGATACTACCGTTTGCCTGGATAGTGAAGATAACATAGTGCGCCCTTCTATCTTATGGTTGGATCAGCGGATGGCCGCGCAAAAGCCAAGCCTCAAATTTCCCCTAAACCTTGCCGTGAAGGCAATTGGTATGCAAGAGGCGCTAACCATTCTTTATCGCAAGGCCAAGTCAAATTGGCTCATGGAAAATGAACCCCAAAATTGGGAGCGTATAGCCAGATACCCGCAGGTATCGGGGTTTATCAATTACTTTCTAACCGGCAATTATCTTGACTCCAATGCTTCCCAGATAGGCTATATCCCCTTTGATTACAAGCAAAAGCAATGGGAGGGCGAATCGGGTTTAAAATATAAATTAATGGAGATTGAACGTTCAAAGCTCCCCGACATTGTAGAGCCCGGCAATATTTTAGGTCATGTCACCCCATGGGCGTCTGCCCAGACGGGAGTGCCGGAAGGGCTCCCCGTAGTAGCAGGCGGCTCTGATAAAGGATGCGAAACTTTGGGAGTAGGGTGCCTTGATGAAACCATGGCCAGCATCAGCCTGGGAACAACGGCCACTATCCAGACCACCACCCGCCGTTATTACGAAGCCATCCGGTTTTTGCCGCCATATCCCGCCGTGATTGCCGACAGTTATAACCCGGAAATCCAAATTTTCCGGGGCTACTGGCTGATCAGCTGGTTTAAAAAGGAGTTTTCCAAAAAAGAGTGCATAGAAGCCGAGCACATGGATATTACCCCGGAAGAGCTGCTTAACAGTAGGGTGGAAAAGGTGCCTCCCGGATGTGAAGGCCTTGTTCTGCATCCCCTGTGGTCACCGGGAATTTTGGCGCCAAAAGCCAAGGGGTCGGTGATCGGGTTTGGTGATGTGCATACCCATACCCATGTTTATCGGGCTATTATTGAAGGAATAGGTTTTAGCCTTTTTGAGGGTTTGCAGAAGATAGAAAAGAAGTCGAAAACAACAGTAAAGACAGTGGCCATATCCGGCGGCGGGTCCCAAAGTGATGTTATCTGCCAGATAACCGCCGATATTTTTAACCGTCCCGTTAAAAGGATCCACACCCACGAAGCCTCGGGCTTGGGGGCGGCCATTATCGGCATGGTAGGCTCGGGAGTTTATTCCTCCTTTGAGGAAGCCTTGCCGCAAATGGTACATTATAAAGATGTATTCGAACCCGGGCCGGAAAACGTAAAAATTTATCAGGACCTGTTTAAAAATGTTTTTGTAAATATTTACCCGCGCTTAAAAGGCATTTATGATGAAATACAGAGGATAACCAACTATCCCCAGATTTAGAGCAACTATCCGCAGATTTAGAGACGGAAGAAGCTAGTATAAAAATTGATTTTAGTTGGAAGTAACAGCAATAATAAAATAGATACTAATTTAGAGGAGTTAAGTTAATGAGAGAATGGAGCGCAAACAACCGCAGCCGGGATATTGAATTAGCGACAAGCAAAGAATTTGAAGTGATTATCATCGGTGGAGGTATTACCGGGGCGGGCCTTGCCCGCGAATGTGCCTTGCGGGGCATATCTTTTTGTTTATTGGAAAAAGCCGATTATGCTTTCGGAACCTCCTCAAGGTCTTCGAAGCTTTTTCATGGTGGCATAAGGTACCTGGCTTCGAGAGAGTTTGGCCTGGTGAGGGAATCCACGACAGAAAGAAATTGGCTGCGGGCTCACCTCCCCAACCTGGTAAGGCCGCTGGGCTTTTTATACTGTTCATATGACAGGGGCAAAGATCGCCCCAGGATGGTAAAAATGGGGGTTAAATTTTATGACATTCTTTCTGATTGGTTTAGCAAGTTTAAAAATTATCGGAAATCCAGAGTCTTCAAAGCCGATTTTGTAGAGGAAATAGAGCCTACGGTAACCCTTGAAGAGCCCGAGTTGGGAAAACTTCGCTTTGCCGGGTTTTACTATGATACCAACTGTGATGATGCCCGCGTGACCCTGGAAACAATTAAAGAAAGCCTGGACTATGCCAACGGAAACTCGGCGGCCTTGAACTATGCAAAAGTTGAAGAATTTATCAGAGACGATGCGGGTAAAGCCCGGGGAGTGGTAGCCAGAGATGAGTTTTCCGGCAACAATATAGAGGTCCGGGGAAAGGTGGTGGTTTCCGCCTCCGGAGTTTGGACGGATGAAGTTTTGCAAAAAGCAAATATTGACAGTTCCAAAATATATCCCTCCAAAGGCGTGCACATAGTGGTCCCCAACGAAAGAATAGGCAACCGGAACGCCTTTGGGATTCGTTCTTTTGATGACGGCAGGTTCTTTTTCGTCTTGAAAAGGGAAAAAGTATCTATCATTGGCACTACCGATACCGCTTATTACCCCGAATCCACCAACCTGGATGAACCATGGTGCAAAAAAGAAGACTGTGATTACCTGCTGCGGTCGGTAAACCGGATGTTCCCTCATGCCATGCTCACTTATGATGACATCATCGGCACTTTTGCCGGCATCAGGCCCCTTATAAAACAGGAAGATGCCAAGCATGAATCGGATGTTTCCCGCACACACGAAATATTTACCACCGCTGACGGCATAGTAGCCATAGGAGGAGGGAAATCCACCACTTACCGGCGGATGGCGGAAGACCTTCTCTTCTACCTGGTGCAAAATAATCACCTGCCGGCTTTTCAACGTTCGGAATACGGCAAAAAGGATTTTTCCAAGCAGCCGTTTAAAGTGGGCTTGACCCGGAAGGAATTCGATCAGATTATTGAAGAAAAAGGATTAAAAGATATTTCGTGGCCGGACCAACTGGAGTATCTCCACCGGCAGTTTGGCCGCCAGGGAATAGAGATATTGGAACAGATTAAAAAAGATCCCGAGCAGGGCAGGTCCTTGCTGGAAGGCTATCCGCATTGCGAGGCGGAAATGCGCTTCATCCTGGAGCATGAAAATGCGCCCAAGCTGATAGACGTCCTTTGCCGGCGCACGGAAGCCCAGTGGATGATCTGGCATCACAAACAACCTGAACTTGCCGCGGAGGTGTCTCATATAATGGCTTCTTACTACCGGTGGGATGAAAAACGCCGGGAGGCGGAAGTGGAAGAATACCTGAATTATGTGGCCAACACGGTTCATTTTATCAACAATTAACCCTTTAACCCATGCCCCTGCAGTTAGTTTCCTTATAAGGGGTGGCTTGGGCGCAGGTACAGGTGCCAGGTACAGGTACAGGTTAGATTTAACTTAAATGCAGAGTTTTAAGTCAGGTTAAATATCAGGTGCAGGTTTAGCATCGGACCGGGATCAGGCCAAGGTTTAACCTCAGGAACGGGATCAGCTTAAATTTAGCTTGAGGGGCGGTGTTGGCCATAAGGAAGTTTTTGATGCAGGTTAAACGCATCGTTGCGAAATCATAAACATAAGATATAATTTAGGACAAAGGAAGTGAGGTTAATGGCGACTTTTAATACGCAAAATAATGAAGAAGCTTTTTTGGTGGGGCGCATTATTATTACGGAAGAGATGCTTAATCATTTAGTCAAGCCCCTTCTGGTCGAGAAAGAACACATTGAGAAAGCAGCTTTTGCCATCAAAGATAACGGCATCAGATTATACTTGAAAGGAAAATACAAGGTCTTTAACTTCAAGGCATTTCACCATATAAAATTAGATACCCTGGAGATAAATGCAGAAGACCTGACCATCAGTTTTGCCGTAGAAGAAAAAGTTTTTTCCAACTGGTTTAATAATATTTTAATCGGCCAGGCCTGCCGCAACCAGAGTTTTTTTGCCAGGGTTCTCGGTGAGAGGCAGGGATACACTGTTACGGGAGAAGTAGTAAAAGTAGACCTAAAAGAATTATTCCAGATGACTCCTGATGATGTTGGCGACAAGCTCGGTTCAGAAATCATTTCTCACCTGGTTTTTAAACCGAACGATACCGACGAAGGCAGTTTTTCTATAGACATTGGCGTCCCTGCCAGCAAACTGGCGATTAAATTAGAATAAAGGGGTTGGGCTTAACTTGACTAACTATCTGCTGTATGTAAGGGCAATTTTGCTTCCATGCTTGATGCCCAACTTTTATTCCGGCGCATGGTTGCTGCCGAAGGGAGAGTTGTTGCCGTGATAAAAAAAGAATTACTGGAATTGATATACGAGGCAGCACACATTCAGCGCTGGAATGACCACCTGCGCTTTAAAGGGTTTACTGAGCTGGATAAACAATCACACAAGATGATTATTGCTTACATGATTGCCCGTTTTGAGGAAAGCGACCGGGGCGGCCGGGTAGACTGGAAATGCCTGATTGAAGGCGGAATGTTTGAGTTTTTACACCGCATTATTCTCACAGACATTAAACCACCCGTTTTTCATAAATTGATGATGGAAAAAGGTGAAAAACTAAACCAGTGGGTCTTCGAACAGATCGAGGGCCAGGTTAAAGACATCAAGGGTGATTTCTTAATTAATTTTGAGAGATACCTTTTCGAACCTGATTTTTGCCCCCTGGAAAAGAAAATATTACGGGCCGCTCATTATCTGGCTACAAACTGGGAGTTTAAGATAATTTACAATTTAAATCAAAGTATTTATGGAGTAGAAGAAACCAGAAGCCAAATTGAAAACGAATTGGAAGAGCACTATGAACTTGCCGGGGTGCAGAAATTGGGCCTGGGGCAAAAAACTTACAAGTTTTTGGACCTGGTTGGTCAGCTGCGTTTTCAGCAGAGATGGGCTCATTCGCCGCGAGTTCCCGAAACATCTGTTTTAGGGCATATGTTAGTGGTGGCAATGCTGGCCTATTTTTGCTCCGTGGAATTGGGCGCTTGTGAAAAAAGAATATGCCATAATTATTACACGGGGTTATTTCATGATTTACCGGAGGTTTTAACCAGGGATATTATTTCTCCCATTAAGAGGTCCGTCGAAGGATTGGAGGATATAATTAAAGAAATAGAACAACGCCAGGTAGAGGAAAGAATATTACCCTTATTGCCTTCCGGCTGGCATCGGGAAATTAAATACTATATTACGGACGAGTTTAAGAACAAAGTTTTTAAGGACGGGGAAATTATTTTTGTGGAGGCAGATGATATATCCGCGCATTACAATCAAAATGCTTACGAGCCGGTAGACGGTGAGGTAATCAAGGGGTGTGATGATCTGGCTGCCTATATCGAAATATTTCTTTCCATTTCCCACGGGATTACCTCCCATCACCTGGTGGACGGCCAGGAGTCCCTTTACACCAGGTATCGGGACAAAGAAATAGGTGGTATCGATTTCGGCCGCCTGTTTGAGTTTTTCCATGTGGGAACTTAGCTTTTAGCTAATACTTTCCAGAAAGAAATATTTAAGGAGGGATTATTTTTGATTGGCGACAAATTAGTAATTACCGAATATCACCGCCGGGCTGCTGCTAAAATATACAGTAAATTAAGCGAGATATTACCCCGGGCAAACAACGGCGTTGCGGTAACGGTTGCGGGGGAGTCGGGGTGTGGAAAATCGGAAACTGCGGCTGTGTTAGCTGAACTTTGCGAAAAGGATGGGCATAAAAGTTTAATTTTACAGCAGGACGATTATTTCATTTATCCCCCTCACACCAACCATGCCAAGCGGGAAGAAGACATTAATTGGGTAGGTATGCAGGAGGTAAAACTGCAATTAATGGATGAAAACCTCCGGGATATTAAAGAAGGAAAAAAGAAAGTGCTCACCAAACCGCTGGTAATTTTTGATGAAGACAAAATCACGGAAGAGCAGGTAGACATAAGTAATGTGAAAGTTGTTATTGCCGAAGGCACCTATACCACTACCCTGCAGAACGCTGATTTGAGAGGGTTTATTGATCGTGATTACCGGCAAACCAAAAAAAGCAGGTTGGCGCGCTCGCGGGATCCGGCCACAGAATTTCTGGAAAAAGTGCTGGCCATTGAGCATGAAATCATTTCCAAGCATAAACAATTGGCGGACATAATTATACCACCTCCACCGGAGGAAGCAGGAGAAGGTTCAAATTCAAATTAACTTATTTTTCATAAAGGAGGAACACCAATGAAGCGAATTGCCATGTTAAGTATTCACGGGTATTTTGATCCCCAACCGGTTTTGGGAGCCACAGATACGGGCGGGCAGGTGGTATATGTGCTGGAGTTAGCCAAGGGGTTGGCCCGCCAGGCAGGGTGCAAAGTGGATATTTTTACCCGCAATTTTGATGGAAGGCTGCCGGAAGAGGCGGTAAATGAAGATGTGAAGGTAGTCCGCCTCCCCTGCGGCCCTGATAAGTTCATCCCCAAGGAGGTATTGCTGCCTTACCTGGATGAATACGTGGACAATATGGAAAAATATATCAGGGATAACGACTTGCAGTATGATATTTTCCACTCCCATTACTGGGATGCCGGTTATGTGGCTATGAAGGTAACAGAACGACTGGGGCATTTTTTCGTGCATACTTCTCACTCCCTGGGAGCCTGGAAACAGGATCGCTTTAAAGATGTCCCCGGCGCGGAAGAAATGTTCCGCTTCCGGGAGCGCATAGAACAGGAAAAGATCATATTTAGTAAAGCCCGGGGCATCACGGCGACCACCGAGGGAGAATTTGAGAATTATAAGTATTACTATGACTTCGAAAGCGAAAATATGGTCATCATTCCTCCGGGAGTGGATGTGGAAACTTATCGCCCCTTGAAAGAGGGAGAAGAGGAAAACCCTACAGGGCTGCCGGAAAACTATATTCTTGCCCTGGCGCGAATTGACCATAACAAGGGTTTTGATCTTTTGGTCCATGCCTTCGCCCTTTTGGCCCGCAAGTATCCCGATTTTTACCTGGTAATCGGCGGCGGCTCCAGCAAGCCCAAACAGCCGGAAATTGATTTAAAAGACGAATTGGTGCAGATAGCCAAAAGTTATGACCTGGAAGATCGGGTTATCTTAAGCGGTTATGTGCCTGATGAGATGATGGCCCCTTATTACCGGAATGCAAAGGTTTTCGTGCTCTCTTCCCGTTTTGAGCCTTTTGGCATGACTGTAATTGAGGCTATGGCCTGCGGCACTCCCGTAGTAGTGACCTCACTGGGGGGGATCAGGCATTTCCTTATCGATGGCTATGATGCCCTCATGGCTAATCCTAAAAACAGGGAAGAACTGGCCCAGGCCATCGATAGAATTCTGGAAGATGAGGAAACCCGAAAGAATTTAATAAAAAACGGCCTGGAAACCGTTTATGCTAAATTTACCTGGGACTCCATTGCCCAACAACATATAGACTTTTTCCGAAAGCTATCATAAAATAATATGGTAAGTGGAAGCAAAATAATGCTTGCCCCGGCATTATATGCCTGACTACTAACAAAAAACTATGTTCAAAAAAAGGAAAGGAGGGATAAAGTGGGCATTATTTTCGACAGCAGCGAGGAATTAAATAAGGTTATAAATGATTTAGTCCAGGAACTCTTAAAGGAGGAAGAAAACAAGGAAAAATTTCGGGAAAAGGGCGTAGTAGTTAAATTCCAGATAAGCGATCCGGACAGCAGTACTCTATTAGATCCCCGGGAACCGGAATTATTAAGCAGTAAGAGTGATCTCGAACCGGATATTAACCTCAAGATGGCAGCGGATTTCATGCACGATTTTTGGTTGGGCAGAACTAATATTGTGGAAAGTATAGCCAGCGGCCATTTTACAGTTGAAATAGGCCGGGACATTGCGGCGGCCAAATTAATTGATTTGCTGCCGATTTTAGCCGGGGGATTGGATATTTACCCCTCAATTTGCGAGAATCATGGTATTATTAATTAATGGGCTTTTGCGGGCATGATGGAAGACGAAGACGGGGTATTTTATAAAGCATAATATAAACTATAATAATAGCAAGGAGGCGTTGTTAATTGGTATTTTATGGTTCCACAGAGTGGCTTAACCTTTTTCAGGAGAGCCTTAATTCCAGCAAAGAATTTGCAAAAGCAGCCGGTAATTTTAGCGCCAGCATGCTTGTGGCAACTGAAATCAAGGGGCTTCCCAAGATCATGTATGTATGGCTGGACTTGCATAAAGGCAAATTGAGGGATTGGGCATATTTAGCTACACCGAAGGAAAAAAAGACAGATTTTATCTTTACTTCCGGGTACTATACCTGGAAATCCATTTGTCGGGGAGATATGGATGTAATCAAAGCCGTTCTAACCGGTAAAATTAAATTAACGGGGAACAGGCTGAAATTAATTACGCAGACCAGGATGTCCCTGGCTTTGTTAGAAGTCATGAAGCAATTGCCCACTACTTTTCCCGATGATGCTTTTCAGAGGCAATAATTGGGTTTTAGGCATCAGGAGGTGGGAATAGATGAATCTTGATCAATTTACCGTAAAATCAAAAGAAGCGCTGGCTGATGCTCAACAATTGACTGCTGAATGGTATCACCAGGTGCTGGATTCAAAACACCTCTTAATGGCCATGTTAAACCAGGCAGAAGGCCTGGTGCCGCGCTATTTTCAAGAGGCGGGTATAGAACCGGACCTCATTAAAACCAAAGTAACGGAATTGCTGCGCAAGGTCCCTGCGGTGCAGGGGTACCAAAGCCTACAGATGAGCCCCAACTTATCCCGGGTCTTGGGGCAGGCTGAAAAGGAAGCACAGCAGTTAAAAGATGAATATGTAAGCGTGGAACATATCCTGCTGGCTATGCTGGAAGAAGCAGAGGAAGAGGTTAAAAAACTCTTTCGCGACCAGAACCTGGACCGAGACAAACTACTGGGAGCATTGCAAAAAGTGCGGGGCACCCAGCGTATTACCAGTGATAACCCCGAAGGAACGTATGAAGCTCTTACGCGCTACGGTAAAGATTTAACGCAGCTTGCGCGGGACGGCAAACTTGATCCGGTTATCGGTCGGGACGATGAAATTCGCAGGCTGGTAGAGATCCTCTCCCGTCGCACAAAAAATAATCCCGTCCTCATCGGGGATCCGGGCGTGGGTAAAACAGCCATTGTAGAAGGTTTGGCGCGCAGGATCGTGGCCGGCGATGTGCCCGATGGCTTAAAAGATAAAACGGTATTTGCCCTGGACATGGGAGCGCTTGTGGCGGGTGCAAAGTACCGCGGAGAGTTTGAAGAGAGGTTGAAAGCAGTGCTTAAAGAGATTCAAGATTCGGCAGGGGCAATTATCCTCTTTATTGATGAACTTCATACCGTGGTGGGCGCCGGCGCGGCCGAAGGAGCTGTAGATGCCAGCAACCTGCTTAAACCCATGCTGGCCAGGGGAGAGTTGAGGGCCGTAGGGGCGACCACTATTGACGAATACCGCAAAAACATAGAAAAAGATGCAGCCCTGGAAAGGCGTTTCCAGCCGGTTATGGTCAATCCACCTTCTATAAACGATACCGTTTCGATTTTGCGCGGCTTGAAAGAGCGTTATGAAGTGCACCACGGAGTGCGCATCCAGGATGCCGCCCTGGTTTCCGCAGCCGTTTTATCTGAACGCTATATAACCGATCGCTTCCTGCCGGACAAAGCCATTGACCTCATAGATGAAGCCGCGGCAAGGGTTCGCACGGAGATAGACAGCATGCCCGCCTCCCTAGATGAGATTACCAGGAAAATCATGCAACTGGAAGTAGAAGAAGCGGCATTAAAAAAAGAAAAAGATGAGGCTTCCCGGCAAAGGCTTGCCAAATTGCAAGAAGAACTTGCTGAGCTGCGCGAAAAATACGAGGGCATGAAGGCGGGCTGGCAGGAAGAGAAGGATGCCATTTTAAGGATAAGAACCCTCAAAGAGGAAATCGACGAGGTGCGCACCCGGATAGAACAAGCCGAGCGGGATTACGATCTGGAAAAAGTGGCTGAATTAAGGTATGGCCGCCTCAATGAACTGGAACAAAAGCTGCGCGAAGAAGAAGAGGCGCTGGAAGGCAAAGAAGATATGCTCCTGAAGGAAGAAGTAGATGAAGAAGATGTGGCCAGAGTGGTAAGCCGGTGGACCCAAATTCCCGTGAGCCGGTTAATGGAAGGGGAAAGGGAAAAATTGGTGCGCCTGGATGAAATATTGCATGAGCGCGTGGTAGGCCAGGACGAAGCGGTGCGTGCGGTTTCTGATGCGGTGCTGCGAGCCCGCAGTGGCATCAAAGATCCTCACCGCCCCGTGGGCAGTTTCATTTTTCTGGGTCCCACCGGTGTTGGTAAAACAGAGCTAAGCCGGGCTTTGGCCGAGGCTATTTTTGACGATGAAAACAACATGGTGCGGTTGGATATGTCCGAGTATATGGAAAAACATGCCGTGGCAAGACTTATTGGCGCCCCTCCCGGCTATGTGGGCTATGAAGAAGGGGGGCAGCTGACTGAAAGAGTTCGCCGGCAGCCTTACTGCGTGGTTTTGCTGGATGAAATAGAAAAAGCGCACAATGACGTATTCAACTCTCTCCTGCAGGTATTGGATGATGGGCGAATGACTGATGGCAAGGGCAGAACGGTAGATTTCCGGAATGCCATCATTATCATGACTTCCAATATCGGCAGTCAGGAAATACTGGGGTATCAGGAAAGAGGCGGCTCTTATGAGGAAATGAAAGAGAAAGTGATGTCGTTGTTGTACAGTCAATTTCGCCCCGAATTTTTAAACCGCCTTGATGAAATCATCGTTTTCCGAGCCCTGGAAAGGGAACAAATTAAGACAATTGCGGAAATAATGCTGGATGGCCTGAGCAAAAGATTAGAGCAAATGAATATGGAAATCAGCTGGGACGATGGAGCAGTTTCTTACCTGGCTGAAAAAGGTTTTGATCCTTCTTTTGGGGCAAGGCCCCTGCGCAGGGTTATTCAGATGGAAGTGGAAACCCCGCTTTCCCGCAAAATAGTAAGCGGGGAAATAGAGGGGGCCAACCACATCATCGTTAAAGGGACGGATGCAGGCTTAACTTTTGAGAATGCCTGATTTATTGGAAAGGATTAGGAAAATAAGAGGGGAATGGAGAGTGTTATTATAAAATGATTGTGGGTATTGGTATTGACCTCGTAGATGCGGGGCGGATTAAACGCCTGCATAACCGGTTCCCCTCCCGTTTTATAGAAAGAGTCTATACGGAAGCGGAAAAGAAGTATGCAAGTTCCCCGGAGGGGGATTTTGGGTGGTCTAAACTGGCCACCCGTTTTGCTGCCAAGGAGGCCACTTTGAAAGCCCTGGGTAGTGGAATTGGCCCTGCGGGGCTTAAAGAAGTAGAGGTAGTGGCGCGTCAAGGAGAAGCGCCGCAAATCAGGCTTCATGGCCGGGCGGCCCAAATTGCCGCAGAAAAAAACATAATGGAAGTAAAAATTACCCTCACCCGGGAAGGGGGCTTTGCCTGCGCCCATGCCATTGCTTTGAGCCATTAACTTTAATGCACATACGTTTGTCGACTTCTGTGGACTTCCGCGTGCGAGCGTCTGTCCTTCTCCCGTTTGCCCAATTTAAGCGTCACGCCGGGAATTATCCGGCTTCTACGAAATGATCTTATAGTATAATCACGGGTAATATAAGCGAGGTCGATTATGAGGCCGGTCAAGAGGCCGATTACGGGATTGCATTAATACCTTAGATAGCAATTCTCGTTTCGGTATTTTTAACTCTGCCTGACGTAATTCAGCAATCCTCCCGCTTTCACAATTTCTACCTGCCGCGGCGTTAGCTGGTGACCTGCCGTGAAGGTAGTTCCTTTGGTCTCATTAATTACCTCCAGTTTGCCTTCTTCAATTGTTTTTCTTACCTGCCGTATGCGAATGCGGTCCCCTTCTTCGATGTTCCTGAACCCTTCATCATCGGGCAACAGCAGGGGAAGGATGCCAAAATTAACCAGGTTGGCGTGGTGAATCCGGGCGAAGGTCCTGGCCAGCACAGCCTTTAAGCCCAGATGCCGTGGGGCAAGGGCGGCATGTTCCCTGCTGGAGCCCTGGCCGTAATTTTCTCTTCCCACCACTATACCCCCGCCTTTTTCCGCAGCCCGGGAAGCAAAATTTGTGTCCACGGGTTGAAAAACGTATGCCGATATGGCGGGGATATTGGAGCGCAGGGGCAAAATTTTTGATCCGGCGGGCATAATATCGTCGGTAGTAATATTGTCTTCCACCTTCAGTAGCACTTCTTCATATATTTCGTCCGGCAGAGGATCAAAGCGGGATAACGGCTTTATATTGGGCCCCCGTACTACTTCCACACTGCTGCCGTCGGCAGGAGGAGGAATAATCATCCCATCGTCCACCAAAAATTGAGAAGGAGCAGCGGTGCGGGGAATATCTCCCAGTTCCCGGGGATCGGTTATATAACCCTGCAAAGCGGTAGCGGCAGCCACCGCCGGCCCGGTAATGTAAATGCCGGCATCCGGAGTGCCGCTGCGCCCGCGGAAATTACGGTTAAAAGTGCGCACAGACACCCCTTTTGAAGGAGGGGCCTGGCCCATACCTATGCAAGGGCCGCAGGCCGATTCCAGTATCCTGGCGCCGGCATTAATTAAATCTGCCAGCGCGTTCTCGCGGGCCAGCATTTCCAGCACCTGTTTCGACCCCGGGGCTATTACCAGGCTTACGTCCGGGTGGATCACCTTTCCTCGTAACATGCGGGCTACCAGCATCAGGTCCTCATAAGAGGAGTTAGTGCAGCTGCCTATGGCTACCTGGTTTACTTTTACTTTCCCCAGTTCTCTGATAGGATGAACGTTATCGGGGCTGTGGGGACAGGCAGCCAGAGGCTCCAGCTTACTCAGGTCTATGGAGATCACTTCATCATAAGCAGCCCCTTCGGAAGCTTGCATGGGCTGCCAGTTGTTTTCGCGGCCCTGGGCGCGGAGAAAATTACGGGTAATTTCGTCGCTGGGGAAAATGGAGGTTGTTGCCCCCAGTTCTGCCCCCATATTGGCAATGGTTGCTCGTTCAGTGAGGGAAATACCGCTCAGGCCGTCCCCGCCGTATTCCAAAATTTTTCCCACGCCCCCTTTTACGCTTAAGCGGCGTAGAATTTCCAGGATAACATCTTTGGCCCCCGTCCAGGGGGGGAGTTCGCCCGTGAGCTCGATTTTTATTATGGACGGCATGGTGAGATAAAAAGGTGACCCTGCCATGGCAACGGCCACGTCTAAACCGCCAGCTCCCATGGCCAGCATTCCCAGACCTCCTGCCGTGGGAGTATGGCTGTCCGATCCCAGCAGGGTGTTGCCCGGAGCGCCAAAACGTTCCAGGTGTACCTGGTGACAGATGCCATTTCCGGGGCGGGAAAAGTAAATGCCGTATCGTGCAGCCACGGTTTGCAGAAAGCGATGGTCGTCTGCGTTTTCAAAGCTATTTTGGAGGGTGTTGTGATCTACGTAGCTCACCGACAATTCTGTCCGGACCCGGTCAATATCCAGAGTTTCCAACTGCAGGTAGGCCATGGTACCGGTGGCATCCTGGGTAAGAGTTTGATCAATACTTATACCTATTTCGCTGCCCGTTACTAATTCTCCGGAAACAAGATGTTCCCGCAGTATTTTTTGCGCTAAATTATCACTCAAATAATTTCGCTCCTCTCCGTCATAGGCTTTTTGTGCCCATAGTTCTAAATAGAAATATATCAAAAACAGGGAAAGGCCGTCAAATAAACCTGTAAAAAATATTTTGACAAGAAGGGTGGGGGAATGTTATTTTTAATTTAGTAAAATACTATAAAATCAATCAGCTTAGTAGGGAATTGGTTTTGGAAATGGTTCCTGAAAATTAGGGAGGAAATCTTATTATAAAACTTGGATTACCCCCGTGATTTTGGTATAATATTTCAGTATTCACATGATTTAATATTATTTTTAGTATAACAACATCATATTAAAGATAAGATTGGATTAAGGTGAGCTGTGTGAAGGGGACGGTTATTCATTGTCCCCGAAGCGCAGCGAAGGGCCGAAGGAAGCGAAGCGACTGAGGGGAGAGAATGGAACCGTCCCCTGAAATACAGC
>PUKQ01000127.1 GCA_003550565.1 Syntrophomonadaceae bacterium | reverse complement strand
GGACAGAGGTTTCTGCTCTCTTGGGGCGTATGCCTTCTGCTGTAGGTTATCAACCTACTTTACAGACAGAAATGGGGGAGCTGCAGGAACGCATTACTTCCACTAAAAAAGGTTCCATTACTTCCATCCAGGCTATTTATGTGCCTGCTGACGACCCCACTGATCCTGCTCCCGCTACAACTTTTGCCCACCTAGATGCCAGCACGGTATTGGATAGGTCTGTGGCAGAATTGGGTATTTACCCCGCCGTGGATCCATTGGCTTCCACATCGCGCCTGTTGAACCCCCGCATATTGGGTGAAGATCACTACAATGTAACCCGGCGCGTGCAGGAAGTGCTTCAACGGTATCGTGAACTTCAGGATATCATTGCCATTTTGGGCATGGATGAATTATCTGATGATGATAAGCTCGTAGTGGCGCGGGCCCGTAAGATTCAGAGATTCCTGTCACAGCCGTTCTTTGTAGCGGAGCAGTTTACCGGGATGGCAGGCGCTTATGTTCCCCTTACAGAAACTATTAAAGGTTTCCAGGAAATTGTAGAAGGGCGGCATGACGAACTTCCCGAAGGTGCTTTTTACATGGTAGGTAATATTGAGGAAGCGGTGAAAAAAGGCGAGGAAATGGCTTCTGCTTAATATACATCTTAACTTTTAGCTCACCACAAGAAAGGTAGATTAAAAATATGGGAGAAGAGATACAACTTATAGTGGTAACCCCGGAAAAACTTTTATTTGATGACCGGGTGGAAAATGTCATAGTTAAAGGTTCCGAAGGGGAAATGGGCATTTATTATGACCATGCTCCTCTGGCTACCCGTTTAGGCATTGGTATTTTACAAGCGCAAAGCGGGAAGGACTATCATACCTTAGCTATCAGTGGTGGAGGTTACCTGGAAGTTTTGCCTACGCAGGTTACTATTCTGGCGGATACGGGTGAGCGCCCCGAAAACATTGATGTGGAACGGGCTCAAAGAGCTAAGGAAAGGGCCGAGGAAAGGCTGTCTAAAGCTGAAACCGACCCGGACATAGATTTTATAAGGGCAAGAGCAGCCTTGCAGCGATCCATTACACGCATCAGGGCTGTATCCGGTGAATAAAATTTTATTTATTCATTTACAACTAGATAAAAATTATTAATTGAGGTAGAAATGCATAATTATGCGGGCAATATCCATATCCATTCCACTTATTCCGACGGAACCGGTAGTATAGAAGAAATTGCTGCGGCGGCAAACGCGGCGAACCTTGATTTTGTTATCATTACCGACCACCTTACCCGAGATGGAGCTCACGAAGAAGGCAAATATGGACGCACCCACGTTATTGTAGGAGTTGAGCTTAATCAGCAGGCCAACCATTATTTGGCAATGGATACTACGGCTTTGATCGAAGATTATTCTCCTGAACCGCAGAAAACTATCGATGAAGTGAACCGACAGGGCGGTTTCGGTTTTTTGGCCCATCCCTTTGAAAAAGGATCTCACCTGGTAACTGAAGGAGCAGCATACCCCTGGATCGATTGGACGGTAAGCGGTTTTACCGGTATTGAATTATGGAATTATTCTTCTCAGTGGAAGGGGAAAGCAACTTCCCGCTGGAAGATATTTTTGTGGTATTTTGGGGATCGGGATGCTCCGGTGAAAACAGGCCCTCCCCGCCAATGTTTGAAGCTCTGGGATGCCTATACCCGGGAAAAACCGGTAGTGGGAATTGGAGGCACTGATGCTCACGCGATTAAATTCCGCGTGGGTTTTTATACCATGGAAATATTTCCTTATCGCGATCTTTTTCATACTATTAATACCTACATTTGCTTGCCTGAAAAACTACACAAAGAAGTGCCGGTTGCTCGAAAACAAATAATGGAAGCTCTTAAAAAAGGTAACTGTTACATATGCTTTGATCGTTATCGGGGAGGGTATAATTTTTACTTTGGGGCTTTCAACGGTTCCGAAGAAATACCCATGGGCGAAAAAACTAAACTAAAAGATAAGCTGCGATTGCAAGTTAAAGCACCCCAACGACGCTCATATATCCGTCTGATTAGGAATGGAGAATTAATTTGTGAATGCAAAAGCCAACATTTAGACTATAAAGTATCAACTCCCGGAACTTATCGCGCAGAAGTGTATTTTTGTCCCCTGTTTGGCAGGCGGAGGCCATGGATTTTTAGTAACCCTGTTTATATTGAGGGCTAATTTATGAACTCCTCTTTGGGGCAAAGAAATTATTTCCCGGGAAATAATTAATATGGAGCAGGAAAAAACAATGCCATCGAAAACGACAAAAATCAGGGTAATTGAGAAGAAATTTAAACTGTGGGTAGATAGTGATGAACTGCATGGCGAAGTATTTTTACCTGCAAATGAGCAAAAAATCAGGGGAGGGCTCATACTCTGCCATGGAATCCCTTCAGGGGAAGGCCGGCAGTCCAAAGGCTACGATTATATTGGCCGCCTTTTTGCCCGTCGGCAATTAGCTACTGTTTTTTTTAACTTTCGGGGTACAGGGGAAAGCGGAGGCAATATTGATCTTGTAAATTGGAAGGAAGATCTGCAGGAACTAATAAACTATTATTTTACAGGTTATGGATACACTCCTTTAATATTTGTGGGGTTTAGCGCCGGAGCAGCGGTAGCATTAGAAGTAGCAGCGGAAGATGATCGGGTAAAAGCCTTAGCGCTGGGGGCTTGCCCGGGTAATTTTTCTTTTTTAATGGAAAAGTTTACACCGGAAACAGTATGGGAATGGTTTCGGCAGCTTGGCCTTTTTCGCCGGCCAGATGCGCTTTCCCCTCAAGAGGAATGGCTTCAACGCTTTATGAGTATTCGCCCGGAAGAAAAAATTCATCTTTTGCTCCCCCGGCCTATTTTAATTATACACGGGGAAAAAGATGATTTAGTACCTCTTTCGGATGCTTATAGTCTTTATGAGAGAGCGGGCGGTGATAAACGAGTAGTTACATTCCCCCGGGTGGGGCACCGCCTGCGTAGCTCTCGCAAGGCTTTAAAATATCTGCAGATTTGGATAGAAGAATTCCTGACAACTAAACTATAAATTTGATTCATTATATGAATTATTATGTTACATTAAAATTCAATTAAGTTTTCAAGCCCGTAGATCAATTTTTTTAGACCGACAGCCTCTTTAATTGCCATGACCAGGCCCGGCATAAATGAACTCCGATCCAGTGAATCGTGGCGGATGCTTAAAGTTTGCCCCTTGCCGCCGAAAATGACTTCCTGGTGAGCTACTTTGCCCTGCAATCTGATGCTGTGAATATGAATGTCCTCTATTTTACCTCCCCTGGCACCGTTGAGCTTTTCTATTTCTTCAGGTTTGTTATCAGATGCGTCGCCAATGCCATATTTTACCTGCTCCGCTTTAATCATTTGGGCGGTTTTTAAGGCTGTGCCGGAAGGGGCATCAATTTTTTGATCGTGGTGCAATTCAATTATTTCTACCTGGGGCAAAAAGCGGGCGGCAATGCTGGAAAATTTCATCATTAATATAGCTCCCAGAGCAAAGTTGGGAGCTATAATAGCACCGGTTTCATAGCGGTGAACCCAGGTATTGATTTCTTCAATGTCCTCATTAGTTAATCCGGTGGTGCCCACCACCGGAACAACGTTATTTTGCAGGGCTGTATAAATATGTTCTTTTACTACTGCAGGAGCTGTAAAATCTATCATTACCTGTGGAGCCGTGTTGCTAATAATAAATTCCAGGTCGTTTGAAATATATATTTCCAGAGCTTGATTTTGGGTTATCAGTCCGATATCTTTCCCCGTATTATCTAGATCCACAGCTCCCACCAATTCCAGGTTTTCTTCTTTACTCACGGTTTTGATTGCTTCCCGGCCCATTTTTCCACAAGAGCCACAAACGATTACTTTAACAATAGACATATTCTTTTTACCCTCCTCGCCATAGCATGCAATTCTTAATATAAATTACTGTTGCAGTCACAAAAAAAATGGTATACTATATTCATTGTAAGATTTATATTGTTTTTTATTTTAACATATGTATATGGCTGCTACAATTTTTAAAGGCAACATTTCAAATGCTGTCTTATTTTATCCTTAAGGGGAATTGATAAGGATGAAATTAGGGTTAGAAGTAAAACCCTCAAAATAATAACATTATATGCAGCAAAATTATGAGACCAATAAACTTTACACAAAGGGGGAATACTATGTTAAAAGTAGCTATTAACGGATTTGGTAGAATAGGGCGCCTGGCTTTACGTGCCGGATGGGGGAGAGGTGAATTCAAAGTAGTAGCGGTAAATGACCTTACCGATAGCGCTACTTTAGCTCATCTGCTGAAATACGATTCCAATTACGGCATTTTCGAGCATGAAGTCGAAGTGCGCGGAGATGACATTATAATTGGAAATGAAGAAATCAAAGTATTTAATGAAAAAGATCCTGCAAACCTTCCCTGGAAAGATATGGACATCGACGTAGTTATAGAGTCTACGGGGTTATTTACTACCCGCGAAGCCGCCGCTGCCCACTTTAATGCCGGGGCAAAAAAAGTGATAGTCAGTGCTCCGGGTAAAAACATGGATCTTACTATAGTATTGGGTGTAAACGAAAGTGACTACAGCCATGATGATCACCATGTTATTTCTAATGCTTCTTGCACCACCAATGCTTTAGCGCCGGTAGTCAAGGTCCTGCAAGATAACTTTGGAGTGAAAAAAGGTTTGATGAACACCGCTCATGCATATACTAACGACCAATCATTGCTGGATGCCCCACATAAGGATTTGCGGCGGTCGCGTGCCGCCGGTGTTTCTATTATTCCTACTACTACAGGTGCGGCTAAAGCTGTAGGATTGGTAATACCGGAGCTGGACGGTTTGCTTAACGGATTTGCCTTGAGACTTCCAACTACGACAGTATCGGTAATTGATCTGGTTGCAGAATTGGAGAAAGATGCAGATGAAAACGAAATTAATAATGCTTTTAAACAAGAAGAAGAAAGATCTTCAGTTCTTGATTACAGCGATGAGCCTTTGGTATCGGTGGATTATAAAGGAAACCCTTACTCCAGCATAGTAGATGGCATTTCTACCATGGTAGTGGGCGGAAATCTGGTAAAGGTAGTGGCTTGGTACGATAACGAATGGGCTTATTCATGCCGACTGGGTGATTTGATAGCTTATATGGGAAATTTCTTTTAAGTAAGTTGGGTGAAGTAAATATTTCTTGTTCTTAAGTGGCGCTGCTTCTTAAGGAGAAGGAGGTATTCTCTTTGATTGATTTGGAGAAACAAAGCGGTCTTCCAATAACATGGGACGGGAAAAACAAAAAAATAATATTTTCTGAAGAACTGGTGTCTGGAGAACAGGTACTTCGGACTCGCCAGGAAATGAAAAATGTACTTTTTGAACCTGATGAAGAAGGACCGGAAGAAATTTACTGTTTTTATCGCGGGGTGGCTCCGGTAGAAGAAGCGCAGGAAATTTCTGAAAGAGGGCTGCGTTATGATATTACCATTTTATGCCCGGGAACTATCGGCAGAGAGTTTATAAAGACAACCGGGCATTACCACTCCGAAAAACCGGGGACCGGTTTTTCTTACCCGGAAGTTTACGAAGTCTTATACGGGCGGGCTCATTTCCTGCTACAGCGCCCCCAAAAAGATGATTATGGAGAAATTGAAAAGATACTGCTTATTACAGCCAAGCCGGGTGATAAAGTCCTCCTCCCTCCTGGGTTTGGGCATGTTACCATCAATCCCGGGGAAGATTACTTAATTTTGAGCAATTGGGTAGCTAATGTGTGTGAATCTGTTTATAAACCCATGGAATCCCGTAAAGGAGGGGGATATTTCGAACTTTATGATGAAGAAGGCCCGGTATTTTTGCCTAACTCCCAGTATGATTACCTTCCTTCACTTCGGCGCTGCTCAGTTATGCCTGTTCCCAGATTTAATATACATACCGGCTTACCTATCTACCGGGTTTTACATAAAGATCCCGAGTCCCTTTCTTTTTTGCTTTACCCGGAAAATTATGGGCAAGTATTTGAAGAATATCTGCAGAACCTTCTTAAAGAAAAATCTACCTTGTCATCGGATTAAAAGAGCTCGTTTTACCTTTAAAAGGGCGAAGAGAATTTTGTCAATAATTAGATAAACCCCTCTCCACCAAAGAAAGAGGGGTTTATTCTTAAAAAATAAATTAATGCTTATAGAAAAGATAATTGATTGTTATGCTAAAAGATGCTTTAATATATTTATAGCTGTAATATATAATGAAAAATTGAGAAAGGAGGAGCTTATTTGGGTAAAACTAAAAGTTATGAAGAAATAAATGAAAAAATAAAAAGTGGAAATGCTGTAGTAGTTACTGCGGAAGAAGTTATTTCCCTGGTAGAAGAAGAAGGGGTTAAAAAAACTGCATCGAAAGTAGATGTGGTAACGACAGGAACTTTTGGGCCCATGTGCTCTTCCGGTGTAATATTAAACGTAGGCCATCCTCAACCGCGCATCAAGATTTCGGAAGTATATTTGAACGATGTGCCTGCTTATACCGGCATAGCAGCGGTTGATCTTTATTTGGGAGCAACTTCTTTGCCGGAATCAGACCCGGGCAATAGTAAATACCCCGGCGAATTTTCTTACGGAGGGGCTCATGTCATAGAAGACCTGGTTGCCGGAAAAGAAATCAATCTTGAGGCCTATGCTTATGGAACTGATTGCTATCCCCGGGAAAAATGGGAAACAAAAATGCGGTTGGAAGATATGCAAGAAGCTATTCTTTTTAATCCCCGTAATGCTTACCAGAATTATAACGCGGCGGTTAACACTTCTGATCGCACAATTTACACTTATATGGGAATCTTAAAACCCCGCATGGGAAATATTAATTTCAGCACTGCCGGGCAACTCAGTCCTCTTTTTAATGATCCCTACTTAAAGACCATTGGTATAGGCACTTCCATATTCCTTGGAGGCGGCACAGGTTATGTGGCCTGGCATGGCACCCAGCATAATCCCCATGCCCCCCGGGTGGAAAACGGCACACCCAAGGCACCGGGGGCAACTTTATCTTTGGTGGGCAATCTCAAGCAAATGCAAAGTCGCTGGCTCAGGGGATTAAGTTATCTTGGCTATGGTGTCTCCTTACAGGTGGGGATGGGTGTCCCCATTCCTATTTTGAATGAAGAGATTTTGCAATACACAGCGGTAAAAGATGAAGACATCTATGCGCCGATTATGGAATATAGTCGAGGTTTCCCTTACAAAGAAGGCAGCAACCTGGGATGGGTTAGCTACGGAGAATTAAAGTCCGGCATAGTGAAAATTGAGGGGCAGGAAGTTCCTGCAGCACCTCTTGCAAGTTATGCCGGGGCCAGGGAGATTGCTGAAACTTTAAAAACCTGGATCCAGGAAGGTAATTTTACTCTCACCAGGCCGGCAGCCGCGCTACCTGGATTTGATTAAAGTTTTGGTGTGGGAGGTGAAATGTATTGATTCGAAAGAAAGTAGTCCTGCATTTTCCGGCTACTCTGGTGGAGCAGCCTTTTATCTATTATTTGATAAGGGATTATCAACTCATGGTGAACATCCTCAGGGCGAATATAAACCCGCGGAAAGAAGGGCGGTTAATTGTAGAAATTAACGGCGAAGAAGGTGATTTTAATGAGGGTATAGATTGGCTAAGTGCGCAGGGAGTTCGCATTACCACGTTGAAACAGCAGATAATTTGGCGTGAGGATAGATGTACTCACTGCGGTGCCTGCACAGTGATATGCCCTACAGGAGCCCTTTACTTGCAAAGGCCGGAAATGATTGTGCATTTTGACGAAAATAAATGTGTTGCTTGTGAACATTGTTTGAAGGCCTGCCCGGCCAAAGCAATGGAAACCCTTATGGAGAATACTACGGGATGACTTCCCACAGGTTTTACCGCCAGGTAATGGAAAATGAACGGATGGTTTCTTTTACGGTAAAAGTTAAAGAAACCGACCTCTGGATAGCCGTTGATGCCCTTCATTTTAGCGAAAATTTAAGCAGCTTGGTAGAAAAGCATATCTGGCGCAAAAGGCAAGAACTTGAAAAAGTTATAAATTACTGTCCGGAATTTCAAACAACCATGGAGCCTTTTCTAGCGGAAAATCCTCACGAATTACCGGATATAGCAATACAAATGGTGCGTGCCGGCAACAAAGCTAATGTAGGGCCTATGGCTGCAGTAGCGGGAATTTTTGCCGAATTAGCGGGGAAATATTTACTGGAGGATGCGCGGGAAGTTATCGTGGAGAACGGGGGAGACATTTTTCTGCAGGTAGAAAATACCTGTCGGGTAGGAGTTTATGCCGGTAATTCTCCCTTAAGCGGAAAAGTAGCCCTGGAAATTATGCCGGAGAATACCCCGTTGGGAATATGCACTTCTTCAGCTACTGTGGGCCCTTCATACAGCAGCGGTGAAGCCGATGCCGTTGTTGTTTTATCGCCTTCTTCACCGCTGGCGGATGCCGTGGCTACTTCTGTGGGTAATATGATTGATGGACAAAAAAATTTGGAAGAAATTTTACAAACAGCCCTTCAAATAGAGGGGATTGAAGGCTTGCTCATTATTCAAGGGGAAAAAATGGCGGCTCAGGGAAACATCAAATTAGTCAGGGCGGAAAACTCATGATCATTTTGTAAATTTAGTTGATTTAGTGCAGGCATAGCAGGAATAAAGGGTTCAAAAGTAGTAATGTATTAACAAACTTTATGGGAGGATGTTTTTTGTTGCTGGTAATTTTTACTAAAGAGAGGTGCTTAAAGTATGCTTTCTAATGGATTTGAAAACAAGGTGGCTTTAATTACCGGGGCGAGTCGGGGAATTGGTTTAGAAATCGCCCGTGAACTTTTACGGCAAAAAGCAAAAGTGGTTATTTGTGCCCGGAAACAGGAAGGCCTTGACAATGCTGCCGCAGATTTGCAAGGGGGAAAAAACTTGCTTGCGGTACCGGCTCATGTTGCCAAAGAAGAAGATGTGGATAGCTTATTTAAGCAGATCAAGGAAAATTATGGCAAATTAGACATTTTAATTAACAACGCAGGCATGAATATCATGACCAGTTCTATGGCTGATGTAGAGTTTTCCCTCTGGCAGAAGATTCTTGATTCAAACCTTAACGGAACTTTCCTTTGTGCTTCGCGGGCAGCCCGGATGATGAAAGAACAACAAGAAGGGAAAATAGTGAATATTTCATCCCTTGCAGCGAGAAAAGCTTCACCGGGAATGGGAGTTTATGGAGTAGCCAAAGCAGGCATTGAAATGTTAACCAGGGTTTTGGCTGCCGAGCTTGCTGCCGATAATATTCAAGTTAATGCAGTAGCTCCGTGTATGGTCAAAACTGATTTTAGCAAACCATTTTGGTCTGACCCTTCCATTCATGATAATATTGTAAACAATATCCCTGCAGGGTGCCTTGCTGATCCCTCTGATGTAGTCAAGGCAGTACTTTTTTTAGTCTCAAATGATTCTGACTTTATCACCGGAGAAACCTTGGTAGTTGATGGAGGATCCAGTGCTATTTAACATTTTTGTAGTTAATGTGGAGGAAAAAAATGTCGGATTATGCACAAAAAATTATTGATACTTTGTCTGCTTTAGAACTTGATAAAATGGCTCCTCTTCTCAAGGAAGCTTTAAATCAGGAAGAAGATCCCTTTGATCTTTTAAACGCTATGAATGATGGGATGGCTGAGGTGGGGAAATTATTTGAAAGTGGAGAGTATTACCTGGCAGACATGATCTTAGCCGGGGAAATGATGAAAGAAGGAATGAAAATTCTCGAACCTCTTCTGCAGATGGAAGAACACAGCTACAAGGGAACAGTAGTGCTCTGCACAGTTAAAGGGGATATTCACGATATTGGTAAAAACATAGTAGGGACTATGCTCTCCAGTGCCGGATTCCGGGTTATTGATTTGGGAGTGGATGTGCCGCCCGAACGGGTTGTTCAAGCGGTGCAAGAAAATGATGCTTCGGTAGTAGCTTTATCTGTCCTTCTTACTACCATGACCCAATCTGTTGGGGAAGTGATTACTGCCCTGATCGACAAAGGCTTGCACAAAGGGGTAAAAATCATCATAGGTGGTGCGTGCGCAACTCCGGAACTAGCCGACGAGATGGGAGCGGATGCTTATGGAGAAAACGCTGTGGAGGCGGTAAAAATCCTTCATTCCTGGTGTGGCTAGGCGGAATTGATCATCTCAATATAATTAATGATTGTTTTGCTCTGTGCCGGTGAGTGAGTTTGAATTTAATTTTTCGGCAACAGCATTGTACATGGCATTCCATTCTGCGCTGCCCATTTCTACTTCAAAGCCGTAAGTGCTTAAATCAAACGGATTATCACCGTCGGGGCGAAGGTTTGCCCCCAAATGGTGGCTTAGACGGACGCCAGTAACCTCTTTCTGGGGATCAACAGTTATTTTGTTGCCCTGAAAACCGGAAGCTTCAAAACTATCATCCCATTCTTCTTCATGGGTCCACCACTGGTAGCCGTATACTCCTTCAGAATTATCTGTAAAAGTTACCGATTCTTCTACCCATTCTGCAGAAATAATTTGTTTTCCGGATGGTGCTTGGCCATTGTTGCGGTAAAGTTCCCCAAAACGTGCCAGGTCATAAGCCAGTGCATAAAGGCTTTGAGAGGCAATAGCATCGCCTTTTCTATCGATTATTATTTCAGCATTCCCCTCCATGCCCAGAGGCTTCCAAATTTTAGCGGAGAGCACTTCTGCGTAAGAGGATTCGTAAACAGTTTCAACCAGCCAGGCTAATACCTGCGTATCGCCACTGTTATATAAAAATTGTTCTCCAGGTGAGGCTATCCGGTTCATTGATTTTAAATACTCGTTGCGGGTCATGCCCAAACGCCCGCCGGTGAGGAAGTCGAGAAACATACCTTTCCACTGCTGAACTTGGGAGTTAAAGGCAAGCAAAGGGTGCTCTTCATCCCAATAGAGGCCGGATTCCATTTGCAGCAGGTTTTTTATAGTTGTTCCCTCCCAATCGGTACCTTCAAGTTCGGGAATATACCTTTCAATGGGGTCTTGCACAGAATCAATCTTCCCTTCGTCCCGGGCAATTCCCACCAGCGCCGAAGTAAATGACTTGGTAACCGACCACGGTTGAGCACGCATCTCGGGAGACCAGCCATTAGCATAATCTTCGTAAATTAAATTTCCCTCATGGATAAAAACCAGGCTGTCTGTTTGGGTGGTAGTCATATAATCTTTCACTGTTTTTTCCCGCCCCTGCCAATTATAAGTAACTTCACTCAAGTCAATTTGCTGCCGGGGCAGAGCAGATATCTCCGTTCCTTTTTTAACTTCCTCGGTGGGTAAAATTAATTCGGGCTTAACTACGTCAACGGGTTTGGGAATGATGAATATTCCATTAACCAGGGCCTCGTAAAAGTAATTACTCCAATAATATGGGTCTGTAATCATTTGCAGGTAATCGGGAAGCAGGTTAGACAAAATTGGCGTGCCCAGGAACATTTCTTTGGGGGTGGGGTAGAATTGCCCCAGCATGGAAGTTTTTATTTCATCCAGGTGACCCAGGCTTTCCGCCAGCAACTCAAGCATAAAAGAAGGAACAGTTGATACAGGGGAAAAAGAATCCATGTCACTGTTAATGCCCATGCTGTCAACAGGTGAAGAAGCTAGGGAATAAAACCCTGTTGCTGACAGGGGAGTTTTGCCGGGAAATGATAAAATTATTAAGAATATGATTAAAATTGCTAAGCATGACTTGGAAAATTTATTTCTGCCCATTCTTTATTTTTTACCTCCTGCATAATAGCTCGAAAAAATTTTTTGCCAAGCACTTAATATTAAGGCATCCCTACAAGAGCAAGTATAAACCCACCTATGATGGCAATTGTTCCCAGGATGATTCCGGTTAAGCCATACCTTTGCCCTTGATTCCTGGCTATTACTCCACAAACTATTGCTGCTAAGCCCGGAAGCAGTGAAAGAAAAGTACAGCAAAAACTACTTAATATACCCAAAATACCCAGAATCATTCCTACTATGCCCAGCGTGTCTTTTGATGGTTTTTCGTGTTGATTCGCCGGAAGTTGTGTTGCCGTGTTGTTTTCTTGATTTTGCATGGCTAATCTCCTTGAATTTAAAGATTATTAAATATTAATAAACATATATGCATTCTACGCATTAAAAAAAAATTCCTCCTTTTTTCTGGTGGTATGGAGGTTGAAACTTTTCAGAAAAAGGTAGTATGTAAATTATTTTCATTAACTAACAATTTCTTTAATCTTAAGCAAAGCGAAAACGGGAGTAGTTCATCGAAGAAAAAACTTTCTTAATAAAAAATAACATAACGGGGAAATCCCTTGATTATGGGATTCGAAAAGGATGTGTGTAAAAGCTGTTGCAGGAAATTGAATATGTAAAATAGAAGAATTTAAGCTTAAAATAAGCCTTTCAATAATCAGTAAAAAAATAGGTCAAAGAAGTTTTTTGCAGAAAGATCATTTCACTCAAAGACTTATAAAATACTAATTTATTACCACCAGAACCGAAAAACAATATCATTTATTTAGATACTAATAGAGGCTTTTTAGAAGGTGCAGCATCATTGGTAATACGATTTTTAAGCAAAGCATGAGTTTTTTAATAGGTATATCCTTATATTAGGGAGGAGGAAAGATGTTATGATGCAAAAATTTATTTTTACCTGCGGGCGAAAAGAAATAAATATATTTACGGGGTGGCCAAATTGCCTGAACAAGTCCAAAAGGGCTGTGGCTGTTTTTATTTTGATCGGCGCCATGATATTATCAAGTTTTTGCGTGGGGCCGGCAGTACAAGGATGGGCTGTTGGCGGTGCGGAGGCAAATGAAGAGGAAAATAATGGTGAAGTGGTGGATATTGCGGATGATAATCTGCGAGAAGCTGTTCTTGAAAAATTAGAAAAAGAGCATGAAGATGATATTACCGTAGATGACATGGAAGGAATAACTTCTTTAAATGCTGATAACAGAGAGGTGGAAGATCTAACGGGCTTAGAGTATGCAGTGAACTTGGAAAAGCTTGACCTTTCAAATAACATAATAGACAATATAGATGCGCTGGCTGCCTTCGAAGAACTGGAAGTGCTTTATCTCGAAAGAAACCGGGTAAGCGACATTTCTCCTCTGGCAAACCTGGAAGATCTGCGGTTTCTTGTTCTTCAGCATAATGAAATAAGCGATATTTTTCCATTGTCGGGCTTGGAAAACCTGGGGTGGCTTAGCCTTGTCGGTAACCAGGTAAGCGACATTTCTCCTTTAGATAGTCTGGAAAACTTAAATGTGCTTCACCTCTTAAATAATGAAGTAAGTGATATTTCGGCGCTTTCAGAGCTGGCAAGTTTAGAAGTGCTTTCACTGGGAAGAAACAACATAAGCGATATTTCGCCGCTGTCGGCACTGGAAAATTTAAAGCGCCTCTCCTTTAGCAGAAACGAGGTAAGCGATATTTCTCCTTTGGCAGATTTAGAAAACTTGATTGAACTTCATCTGCTGAATAATGAAGCAAGTGATATTTCACCGCTCTCGGACTTGGAAAACCTGGAAAAGTTATCTCTTAGTAGAAACGAGATAAGTGATATTTCGCCGCTCTCGGGTTTGGAAAACCTGGAAGAACTCCGTCTTGATGGTAATCATATAAGCGATATAACTCCACTTTCAGGCCTTGTAGGGCTGAAAAGGCTTTACCTGGGAAGCAATGAGATAGTTGACATTACTCCCCTCGCCGGATTACAGAATATACGGCACCTTGTTTTGCAGTATAACGAGATAGCCGATATATCTCCTTTATCTGATTTGAAAGATTTGTGGTTTCTTGTTCTGCAGTATAACGAGATAAGTGATGTTTCTCCCCTATCCGAGCTGGAAAATATAGATGTCCTTTATCTTAAAGGTAACCGAATATTACATATAACTCCCCTTTCGGGTCTAAAAGATCTGGGTGAACTCGATGTTAAAGAAAACTATCTTGACATAAGTGAAGGATCCGAGGCCATGGAAGTAATCGAGGGCTTAAAAGACGAAGGAGTGGTTGTTTATTACGAACCCCAGAAAGAAAGGCCTGAGGTGGAGCTTGAATTATTTGCCGAACCGGAGGAAGGAGGTACGGCAATAGAAGCGGGTACATATGCTTATGGGGAAAAAATAACAGTGGAGGCAATACCCGCAGAAGATCACCGTTTTATCGGTTGGATTAAAAATGGCGATCAAGTAAGTACAAATAAGAAGTACCAATTTGAAATAGCAACTAATGTAGAATTAACGGCGCAGTTTGAGCCAATTGCCGTGATAGGTCCGGTTCCCGAACTTGTTAGTTTAGATGAAGTAGATGATATAGAGGTGACTTATGGCACTTCTGCCGATAAAGCCGGTGATAAGCTGGCGAGTGATGTAGAAGGAGTGCTAGATGATGGCACGAAAGTAAAGCTGGCAATAGAAAACTGGACTTCAGATAATTACGATGCTGAAGAAGTAGGGAGTTATGCTTTCCGGGGAGAGGTTACTTATTTGCCTGGCCAAGAAGATGAATTTGTCATCCCGGAAGATCTTTCCACAGTTTCTGCGACAGTGATAGTGACAGTGGAGTTCAAATATGAAATCACTCGCCTGGCCGGTGAGCAACGTTATGAGACAGCCAGGGAAATTGCCTTGCACGCTTATGGGGATGAAGGTGTCGACACGGTTATTATTGCCGAAGGCCTTGACTTTGCTGACGGCCTTGCGGGAAGCGCCCTTGCTGCGGCGAAGGATGCTCCTGTTTTGTTAACTGCTGCTGATGAACTTTCAAACGCAACAGAAAAAGCCATTGATGAATTAGAGGCAGTTGAAGCTGTTATTTTGGGAGGGGTAGCCGCTGTTTCCAATGAGGTGACCGAAGAGTTGGAAGAAATGGAACTGGAGGTTTCCAGAATCGCCGGGATAAACCGTATTGATACTGCTGCAGAAATTGCCCGGAAACTTGATCAAATGGGTAAAGTAGAAGATAAAGCATTTATTGTAAACGGGTGGGCACCGGCAGATTCGCTGGCTATTGGGCCGGTGGCAGCAGCCTACAACATCCCCATTCTCCAGGTAAGAGATGAAATATGTGCATATACCAGAGGTGCCATTAAAGAAATGGGAATTGAAAATGTGGAAATCATTGGCGGTGAGGGCGTTGTGTCCGGATCCTTGAAGCAGGAATTGGAAGCTCTGGTGGACGGTGATGTCCAGAGGACTTTTGGGGAAAACCGCTTCGAGACCAGCGTAAAAATTGCCGAAAAATATTTCAATGAGCCGGAAAGTATCATAATGGCCAACGGTGTAAATAAGGCTGATGCTCTTGCTGCCGGCTATTTTGGAGCCATACATACAGCACCGGTCCTTTATGTAAACAGCATTCCGGAATGTGTAGATAATTATTTAAACGAAGTAATAAATGAACTCAGTTATGTATATATTTTAGGAGGAGAAGCGGTCGTATCTAAAAACGTGAAAAAGACCTTAAAAAATATGATGATAAGGTAATCTAATAGGGATGTGTTTGGAATCAAGGGTCAAGAGTCAGGATAACAAATAACCTATAATTGAGCTTGAGTTATTAATAGTATAATCCTTCTAATTGTTCAGCATATTTATCTGCTATAACATTTCGTTTTACTTTTAAAGTGGGAGTTAATTCTCCTTTTTCCTGTGTTATTGCTTCATCTAAGAGATGGAACTTTTTAATCTGTTCAAAGTCATCGAAATACTTGTTGGCATCATCTACTGCTTTCTGGATAAGGCCGATTATTTTTTTATTATTTAACAGGCTGCGGTCAAGTTTAATGGGAATATCTTCCCCGGCCTGGTCTTTGCCGTATTCAATGAGCGATTCATCATATTTAATATTGTTTTCCTGGGCGAAATCAAGCAGTTTTTTGTAGTTGGGCTGAATAAGGGCGGAAACGAATTTGCGGTTATCCCCTAAAACCACAGCTTCTTCTATCCAGGAACTTTCTTTCAGTTTATCTTCAATAGGCAGGGGGGCAACGTTTTTACCTGTAGAAAGAACTAAAAGATGCTTTTTACGCTCTTTGAAATATAAATACCCCTCGGCATCAAAATAACCAATGTCACCGGTTTTTAGCCATCCATCATCTGTAAAAGACTCTTTTGTATCTTCGGGTAAATTGTAATAGCCCTTCATGACATTATCACCTTTAATAAGTATTTCCCCGTCCTCGGCAATTTTTTCCACCACCCCGGGAAGGGGTGGCCCGATGGAGGCGGGACGGAAATTTTCCGAAGGATTCACATTGGAAGGGCCGGCGGTTTCTGTCAGGCCATAGCCTTCCAGAAGGGGAATACCGATACCGTAATAAAAATAGGCCAGATCTGTAGAGAGAGCACTACCGGCAGAAACGCATATTTTTAAACGATCCAGCCCTGCTGCTGCGCGAATTCTCTTAAAAACCAAACGTTCTGCCATGCTGTGCTTGAATTTTAAGCCCCGGGGAGGCTCTATGCTTCTGCTTCTAAGGTAACCCATATCCCGGGCAATTTTAGCTGCCTTGTAAAATATAATCCTGCGGGTTATTCTTGATGACTCTACTGTTTCCATTATACGGTCATAGACCCGTTCCCACAGTCGTGGTACTGCTGTCATGGCATTCGGCCTTACTGCGGGCATATCGTGAGCCATTTTATCCGGGCGGCTGAAATAGCAGGTTTGCCTCCCCGCTATAGCCGCAAAAAACACTATGCGCATGTAGACGTGGGCAAAGGGGAGAAAACCCAAAAAATTATCGCCGGGTTCATAGGCAATAATTTCTCTCATGGAAAATAGGTTAAAAATAAAATTCCAGTGGGTTAACATTACTCCTTTCGGTTTGCCCGTAGTGCCGCTGGAATAAACAATACTGCAGAGATCGTCGGGGGAAATACTTTGTTGAACCTTTTCATAGATCTCAATATTATCGTCATATACTTTCCCCATTTCCTGGACTTCTTCCATGGTATATATATTTTGGAGAGGTTTTTCGGTTTTTTCTATGGTAATAATATACTCCAGGTGGGGTAAATCCTCCTTAATTTCCAGTACTTTATCTAACTGCTCTTGATTTTCTACAAAAATCATTTTACTTCCGGAATCTCTGAGAATGTATTCTACGGAAGGCGTGGAAAGAGTGGGATATACCGTTACCGTTACTCCGGCGCTGGTAAGAATGGCAAAATCCGCTACCGGCCATTCATATCTCGTATCAGACAAAATACTTACCATGTCGCCCTTTTTTAGCCCCAAATAGATGAGACCCTGAGCTAATGCCTTTACTTCCCGGGCTAAATCCTGATAAGTTAGCTCTTTGAATTCTTCCTTGCCCGGTTCCCGGTAAGCCACAGCCGCTAGATGAGGCTCGATTCTCACTATGGCATGAAACAGAACAGGAACCGTTGCTCTTGTAAATATTTCCAGGTCACGGCTTTTCATTAAAACTTCCTCGCCCATAGTTGACGACCCCTTTTTTACCCCTTCTTGTAGAGTAGTTTCTCTATAGGTAAAATTTTGCTGCTTCCTGTAAAAGTTTCCTAAATGAAGTGGGTTTTCTTTTTATTTATTAAATAAAACATATTCTACTTTAATTAATAAAAATCCTTCCATTATTTCGAAAATTTTATTGATTTCAGTGGGGACGGGGCAATTTTGTTACATTACTTTATCCTTTAGATTACCTTGGTGTCTCTGTGTTCTCTCAACATGCTTATTATTTTATTAGGGGAACATAACTTCTTTCTGGCTTATTCATCAATTACGCTGCGGGCAAAAATAAACTCAAAATTATCATCGGTGATGATCTGCTATGTGACAAAATTGCCCCGTCCCCAATGTCACATAGTTAATCTTTTTGGGAAGTTAACTTGCTTTTTTATCCCCTTTAATGCCCAGCAGGATAAAATAAATGGCATACCAAAAACTGACCACCGCACCGGGAATTGAGGCAGCTTCACTGTAAAGGGTAACTCCCACTGCGGCGGCAAAAGCAGAAGTTTTGATAGTCGAAAGCAGAATAAAGCTATTCTGATCTGCTTCACTCAGCTTTAACTTTCTGGTTATGGCGCCAACTACCACGGCCAGCACAAAGGAGCTAATTATTGCTACCACCGAAACGGGCACTAATACCTCATGTTGTTGAAGAAATACATCCTGGTTAAGCCCCACCACTGAGAATATAACCACAAAAAAGCCCCAGTTAATTATGCTACCTCGCAGACGAGCAAGGTAATCGGCCACATTTATTTTGCGTAAAAGCTGAGAAACAATAAAAGGCACTAAAATAAGAAAGACCATAGTGTTAAGGAGTCGCAAAGGAGAAATGGCTGCTTCTCCTGTAAACAAGTAGATCAATAACGGAGTCAAGAACAGGGAAATTAAATATACCCCGAAAGTGCCCAGCAACGAAAGTCTCAAATTCCCTTTCAGAACGTGAGTAAAAGGAACAATAGCTATTCCTGGAGGTGCAGTGGCTACCAGCACATATCCCACCCATAAATCCCATGTAGGCATAAGCCACCAGGCCAATAATAAAATCACCGTTCCCAAAAATAAAAAATTCGCAGCCAATGCCAAAACAAGAGGTCGCGCCATCTCTTTTATAGGCAAAAAATCCTGTACAGTTACTTGAGTTGCCGAAACTGCCAGAACCACTGCCAGCGCTGGCATAGTTAATCCCTGCAGGGCTGCCGCTACATCGCCAAAAATAAGCCCCAGTACAAAGGCCATTCCCAGAATAAAAGTGCGGTTTTGGAGTAATTTAATGATCATTCTAATTTCTTTCCCCTAATTTTATTTCATTCCAAGTATTAACTATTAATTTCGCCTTAGGTGTTAGTGAGGGGGCGAAAGTTTAACTACGGCATTGTATTCTTCGGGGCAGACTTTGCGGCATTCATCACATTTAACGCATTTATCCTGGATGATCTCTTTTGTGCCATCACTTTTAGTTATTATGGCATCGCTGGGGCATACTTCAATACAAGAACTGCAGATTTCCTGTGATTGAAGAGAGCAGTAAGGACGTTGGATTGAGCACATACTAAGGCAGGTAACACAAGGTTTACTGCATTTTGTTTGGTCTATGTGTAAGGTTATAAGTTCCTTGCACGTGCGAGCAGGGCAGCGTTGTTTTTCAATATGTTCCAGATATTCATCTCTGAAATAGCGCAGAGTGGTAAGCACCGGGTTAGGAGCGGTTCCGCCCAAATTGCAAAGAGATCCCATTTTGACATCTTCAGCAAGGTCTTCCAATAAATTTAGATCATCTGTGGTACCTTCTCCCTGAGTAATGCGGTTAAGAATTTGGAGCATGTGTTTGGTTCCCAACCGGCAAAAAGTGCATTTCCCGCAGGATTCAAGCTGGGTAAATTCCAAAAAATAGCGGGCTATTGCCACCATACAGTCTTCTTCATCCATCACTACCAAGCCACCTGAACCCATTATGGCCCCGGCTTCATCCAGTGATTCAAAATCTATGGGAACATCCAGAGCAGATTCAGGCAAGCACCCGCCGGAAGGACCACCAATCTGAACAGCTTTAAACTTATTGCCATCAGGGACACCGCCGCCTATATCAAATACCAGTGTGCGCAGGGTAGTTCCCATGGGAACTTCTACCAACCCGGTATGCTTGACCTTACCTACGAGAGCAAAAACGGCAGTCCCCGGAGTAGCATGGGTGCCGATGGATTTAAACCACCTTGCCTCATGGTTTAGAATTGCCGGGACGTAGGCAAAAGTTTTCACGTTATTAAGAAGGGTAGGATATCCCCAGAGTCCTGATACAGCCAAACTGGGGGGGCGGGTTTGGGGTATACCCGCTTTCCCTTCAATAGATTGGGTGAGGGCAGTTGCTTCTCCGCACACAAAGGCTCCTGCTCCCACGAAAATTTCCAGGTCAAAAGAAAAGTTTGTCCCTAAAATGGATTCACCTAATAAGCCTTTATCCCTGGCTTGGTCCAAAGCTACTTCCAGGCGCTTTATGGCTATGGGATATTCGGCTCTAACATATATATAACCCTTACTGGCACCTACCGCATAAGCGCTAATAATCATCCCTTCAATAATCTGGTGCGGATTAGATTCTAAGAGGCTGCGGTCCATAAAAGCCCCTGGGTCACCTTCGTCACCGTTACATATCACATAGCGCAAGTTAGATTCCGTTTCCCGACAGGCTTCCCATTTTTCACCTGCGGAAAAGCCTGCTCCTCCGCGCCCCCGCAATCCTGATTGTTTAACTTCCTCAACAATCTCTGCGGGGGTTAAGGTCAATGCTTTATCCAGGGCAGCATAACCCTCTCTGGAGATGTAGTCATCAATATCCAGGGGATCTAAAAAACCACAGTGTTTTAATAACACTTTTTCTTCGTAAGCTTCCCGGGTCAATTCGGGAAAAGAAATAAGTTCTCTATTGGGTTCCAGGGCGGCCAGGGCAAGCTCATAGCAGGGATTGTCTTTTAGTAAAAATTCCTGGACCAGTTTTTTTGCCACCTCTTCATCAACCTTGCCGTAGGTTATGGAAGGGAAACCAGGTTTGGAAATAACAACTATAGGTTCGGCATAGCAATAACCCATACAGCCGACCTCTTTAATTTCTGCCGCCAGGTTTAATTTGTTAATCTCCTGCATGAAAACCTTTTTAATTTTTGCGGCACCGGCAGCCCGTCCGCAGGTAGCGGCGCCTATATATATCAAAGTATTTTCTTGCATTTTATGCTTTTGGGCATCAGCCTCTTCTTTAAGAAATGAGTACTGACTATGTTGAGCAGTTGTGACCATTTTTTCAGCCCCCTTCTCGGGTGTTACTCTTTCTTGGAATTATTTGGAATCTATGATTATTTGTTGAGAAGCATTGTATGGGGCTATGAAATTATTTATGGATATAATTCTCAAGTGATAACCATGATAACCATTTAGGATGTTTTATTTAATAAAAGCTTATAATATAATAATAGTGCCTTTAGAGAAGTTTGTCAATGGTTTTTGTAGTGAATGAATTGTTAGCGCTACCTATAATAGATGCAATCAAAATACTTCATTGAATATATATAGGAATTGTTTTAAAATGCAAGTTAAAAAGAAGGAGAAGATGCGCAAATTAGCCCCGTAGTAATAGCCATAAGGGCCTTGTACTTTAGCGGGATAACTTCTCCAGTATAGATAATATGGTAGTAATCACCTATTACGCTCATAAAGACATCGCCAAGTTATTCAACCACTTTAAAGGCAAGCGGGTGAAAACTAATTATTCCTTTGCTTCTTCTTCGGCTGGATGAGGGTCTCTTTTTTTCAGCCATGAAATGATTTCTGTAAAAAAGTATATTCTCCAGAGGCTTATGTTCATTAGAGCAGATCGGCGATGGTGGTGCTGGCCAGCCTTTCCATCATGGTTTGCTGGGCTTCCTGCCAGACGGTTCTTAAATTACAGTAACTCCGATTTTTACAGGGAGCATCTTGCATAAGGCACCTGGTAATAGTTATCGGCCCATCAAGGAGTTCTATAACGTCCTTAACCGTTATGGTAGCTGGATCCCGGGCCAGGGATACTCCTCCGGACGGCCCTCGTTGACCTTTCGTCCAACCGGCTTTGTTCAATTGCGCCAAAATTTGGACTGCCAGGTTTTCTGGTATCTCCTGTTTCTCGGCAATACCTTTGGTAGTGGTGGATTCATTATCTTTTAGAGAGGCCAGCTCTACCAGGCATATTACCGCGTATTCTGCTTTTTTGGTTATTACCGTCATTTGATCTATTCACCACCAATTAGTATATAATATATAACTAAGTCAGTAATAATTATATCTTACTAACAGTTTTTATGCAAATCTCGCGAACAGGAAGAAAAACACAAAGAAAGAGTTTTTGAAAGAGTAATGGAGGAAACAAAAAAGTTATTTTATGAAGGATTGGTTCACTAGTGATTTTAGAGGGGGAATAGAAAGGATTAGAAAGTGTTAGTGCGGATTAATAAGTTAGAAAAGGCAAAAACTGAATAAAATTTTGCTATTGACAAATGAAAAATAGCAGGATATTATATTACTAACATAGTTAGTAATATATTTAAATATGATTGATTTATCGGGAGGGATAAAAATGAAATTGGAAGGCCACTGCCAAACCACGGCCATGGGGATCATGCCTCATACAGACATAGAACGAGCTCTAAACCTTGCTCTTTCTCTGGATATACCGTACTGGCCTCAGCTTCCCAAAGTCAGTTTTTATGAGGATATGTACGCCCAGGTCTCGGAACATTTTCCCGGCATAATTATAGATACGGAAAAGAGGGAAATAAGCCTCTCTTCGGAGAGATTTTATGAAGAGCTGGATGAATTGTTTAATCACTGGGAGGATGAAGAATATTTCAAGCTCACCTCCCAGTATTCAGCGGTTTTCCACAAGTTTTTGGAGCAGGATTTATCTTCTTATTCTTATATCAGGGGACAAAGTATAGGCCCCATAAGCTATGGCTTAAAAATTGTTGATGAGAATAAAAGGTCAATAGCCTACAACGAAGAGATAAGACAAATTTTATTTGAATTTATGGCTAAGAAATTACAAGCCCAGTATAACGAATTGAAAGCCAAGCATGACGGCGCCTTTGTTTGGGTAGACGAACCGGCCTTGGAATTACTTTTTATGGCTTTTACCGGTTATAACGATGACAAAGCGTTTCAAGATTATCAGTATTTTCTGGAGCAATTTCCCGGCCCTAAGGGAGTCCATCTTTGCGGCAATCCCGATTGGTCATTTTTGCTGCAACTTGAACTGGATGTTCTTTCGGTAGACACCCTGGCTTGGGGGCATAATTTTACGCGTTACACCGAAGAACTCCAATCTTTTTTGCAAAGAGGGGGGATTATCTCCTGGGGAATTACTCCTACTCTCACGGAAGAATTTGAAGCAGAAAATTTGGAAAGCATGTATCAAAAAATAAATAATATGTGGAGCTTTTTAATGGATAAAGGTATTTCCCGGGAACAATTATTTGCTCAGTCCTGGCTTGCTCCCGCGCGTTGTTGCCTGATAAACGCCGATGGTGAGCAAACAGTAGAAAAATCTTTTAAACTGCTCCGGGATGTTTCCGCAAGAATCAAAGATGAAATGAAAGGGAGTTGAAAGTAGAAAATTTTTCATTACTGGATAGAAAGGGGGTGTAAATCAATGCAAGTTACAGTTAATGATGAGTGCACGGCATGCGGCATATGTGAAGATATTTGTCCGGAGGTTTTTGAAGTTGAGGATGATAAAGCTAAAGTCAAACTGGATCCGGTTCCGGAAGAATTTCATGATGCATGTCGGGAAGCTGCAGAGGACTGCCCCTCTGAGGCTATTGAAATCACCGAGTAAAGATTAAAAGAAATTCACGGGCAACAGTTAATAAATTAAAAAGAAAGGAGTTTGATAAAAATGTATTGTTTTCAATGCCAGGAAACAGCAAAAAATGAGGGATGCACCAAGAAAGGAGTATGCGGCAAAACGGCGGATGTAGCGGAAATGCAAGACATGTTAATTTATGTGCTCAAAGGCCTTTCCAGTGTCAGTCTGGAAGCGGAAGAAAAGGGAATAAAGCAGGATGAGGTTAACTCGTTTATAATGGAGAGCTTGTTTAATACCATCACCAACGTTAATTTTTCCCGCAACCATTTTGTGGACAAAGTTAAAGAAGCATTGCGTTTGAGAGAACAGGTTAAAGAAGAGCTTAAAGGAAAAGGGTGGAGTGAGGATAATTTGCATGATGCCATAACCTGGAATGGTAGCACCGAAGATGAGTTTGCTCAAAAAGCCCAGCAAGTGGGCGTTTTGGCAACGGATAATAAAGATGTCCGTTCCCTGAGGGAATTGATCACTTACGGGACAAAGGGGCTGGCTGCCTATGCAGAACATGCCCAAGTACTGGGATATACCCAGGATGACGTTAGCAAATTCATGAAAAAAGCTTTAGCAGCTACCCTTGATGATAGCTTGTCTGCGGAAGATTTAACTAACCTGGCTTTGGAAACAGGGAAGTATGGAGTAGAAGTAATGGCCCTGCTGGATAAAGCCAATACATCTACCTACGGCAACCCGGAAATGACCGAGGTCAACATTGGAGTGCGAAACAATCCTGCCATCCTCATAAGCGGCCATGACCTGAAAGATCTGGAAGAACTCTTGGAGCAAACCAAAGGAAGCGGAGTAGATGTTTATACGCACGGGGAGATGCTTCCTGCTCACTACTATCCATTTTTCAAAAAGTATGATCACTTTGTAGGAAATTATGGCGGTTCTTGGTGGAAACAGCGGGAGGAGTTTGCCACTTTCAACGGGCCTGTGTTGTTAACTACTAATTGCCTGGTTCCCCCCAAAGATGAGTATATTGATCGGATTTATTCCACCGGCCCTGTGGGACATCCCGGGGTAAAACATATTCCGGACAGGGCTCCCGGGGGAGCTAAAGATTTTAGCTCTCTTATTGAACATGCTAAAAAATGTTCTCCTCCTCAAGAGCTGGAGCAGGGTAAAATAGTGGGAGGTTTTGCTCATGAACAGGTGCTGAACCTGGCTGATAAAGTAG